>CAVGUB010000001.1:0-11114 GCA_963632375.1 Phocaeicola dorei
GGTTACCTTCTTTGATAATAATTTAAAATTTTCTTTTATTTTAATATTCCTATCAACTTGTTCTTCTAATTTATTTTCTCCATCTTTTATGTTAGATTCTTTTATTTTTCCATCTTCTAATCTAATAAAACTAGAATCATATTTTTTCATAAATTCTTCATTATGAGTTACCACAATTACTAATTTTTCTTTACTTATTTCATATAAATCATTCATTAATAACTCACTGTTTTTATTGTCTAATGCTCCAGTTGGTTCATCTGCAAAAATAATTTTTGGATCTTTAATTAACGCTCTTATTAATGCACATCTTTGTTTTTCTCCTCCAGACAAATTAAAAACTTTATTATTTTTAACATTATCTAATCCATATTTAGTTAATAATTCATTTATCTTATCGTTATCATTACTTATTAATTCTAAATTTTCTTTTAGTGTATATTCTTTAAACAAATTAAAATCTTGGAATAAAACTCCAATTTCAGAATAATACTTTTCTAAATCAAATTTTGTATCATAAATATCATCTTTTTTAAATCTAACTGATCCACTTGTTGGTTTTAAAAATCCTTCCATTATTGAAACTAGTGAAGATTTTCCACTTCCTGATTTTCCAACTATAAAAATAAGTCCAGAATCAGGCAATTTAATATTTATATCATTTAATACAGTTTTTGTTTTTCCATCTTGAACTTTATATTTTAAACTTAAATTTTTAACTTCAATCACAAATTACACCTTCTATATATCAAGATGTAAGCAAAATTAAAAATTATCCAGAAATTTTAAAAATGTACAAAAAAAGTTGCTAACTTAATAGCAACTTTTGGTTTAGAAATATAAATCTCTAATGTCTAAGAATCTTGCGTAATCTTCTACAAAAGATTTAAACCCATTTTCATTTCTGTATGAATTCGTTTCTTCGGAAGAATGATTACGAAAGATGACTTTCTTAATTTTTTTAATCATTCTATTCTCCTTATATCTTTTGAAAAAATATGTTTTGGGCTTAACATATCTCAAAAGAGTAAATAAGTATAAACATGAAACGAATATTTGTCAAATGTTTTTTTTAAAAATTTTATTAATCTGCTAAAGTTCCCATTGGATCCCAAGGTGCTAAGACTTTTGGTTCTTCTTTTAAAGCATTGAGTTCAACTTCAGATAAATATTTTTTCTTAATAACTGCTTGATAAACAAAGTGATCAAACCAAGTATTACTCATAACGTAATATCCTTGATTACCAACATCTTTACCCCATGAATTTTCAATCTTCCATCTATTAATTAAATCACCTTTTAAATTGTATCCTGTAATACACATAGCATGATTCATAACTGAAGCATGGAAATCAAGCATTGCAGCTTTATCAAAAGTAACATCAAATCCAAATGGAGTTACATAATCAATTGATTGATCATCCCAAACACCACTTGTTCTATTACGATAGAATCCAACATCACTACCAAACCAAACAATACTATTGTCGTCTAATTGAGCTTTGATTAATTCTTTCATTCTATCCATTGGAACGTTTAAATGTTTAATATCATCACCATCTAAACAATTGTTTAAATATGCAATTGTATAAGTTTTAAAGAATGGTTTGTCTTTTGTAGGGCTATTGATTAATGAAACATATTCATCAATTTCACTACCAATATATTTATCAAAGAATGATTTTGGAGTTAAATTTTCATCAATATGATATTCATTTTTATCATCAACATATTCAAAATCAAAACTTGTTGGAGGTAATCCAAATGCGTTTGTTAATAAATTAAAGATTTTTTGCATATAGCTATCTTTAATTTCTCTAATTTTTGAATAATCTTTTGTTTCTAATGATTTTACTTCAAATGCAAATTGTCTAATTAAATTATTAATTAAGAAATTACTTTCTTGAGTTGCACTTGATTGGAATGTTTCATTAAAGTTGTTTTTTGGCATAACACCATATTTTTTAACAACATTTTTAAACATATCCCATTGTCCACCATCACTGACTGCACCTTGAAGAACATGCATTAAAACTCTTTCATCTGGTTCATTATCAATTAAATCAGCGATTGAAGATAATGCGTAATTACATTTTTCAAGTTTATCATATAATGCTACAAAGTTTTGTGATAATTCGAATTCTTTTAAATTTAATTTTTTAGCAACAATTTCTCTTAAAACGTTAAGACCAGCAAAAATCCAGCATCTTCCACTTTGTTTTTGATTACAAACTGGTAAGGTTTTAACTTCATGTGAGAAAGTAAAAACTGTATTTTCTTCATTATTATTTTCATAAACAACAGTAGAAATAGCATTTTTACTTAATGCGTGTCTTACAATTTTATTTACTTTATTTGATTCGTAATTTTCTTTAAAATTTGATTTTTCAATATTTAAAGCGAATTCATTTTTATTAATATTTTTCATTATATTTCCTTCTTTTTATTATTTTAATAATTCTTCAACAATTAACTTATTTGCAACAAGTGGATCAACTTTACCTTTATTTTTCTTCATAAGTAAACCCATAACGAATCCTTGAGCACGTGTTTTACCATTTTTAAAATCATCTGGTAAAGTTGGATTAGCTTTAATAATTTCTTGAATATCATTTCTAATTTGAGTTTCATCATTAATTAAAGTTGCACCCATTTCTTCTTTTAAAACAAGTGGTGATTTATTAGTTTCAATCATCTTAGTAAAGATATCTTTACCTTGTTTTGAGTTAATCTTTTTATTAACTAAAAGTTCTACTAAATCTGCTAAATCTTTAGGTGTTACTTTGAAGTCTTTAATAGTTAATTCATTTTTGTTTAAATAACCTAAAACTTCAGAAATAATAAAGTTAGCTAATGCTTGATATGAAGTAGAACATTTACAAACTTCATCATAATAGTCTGCAAGTTCAACGCTAGAAAGTAAAATCTTTGTATCAACTTTATTTAATCCATAATTTTTCATGAATCTTTCAAGTTTTGCATCATATAATTCGTTTGATGTTTCAATTGCATGATTAACAAATTCATCTGATAAATGAACTACTGGAATATTTCCTTCAGTAAAATATTTATAATCAACTGCATCAGTTTTAACTCTCATTAAGATAGTTTCTTTTTTAGCTTCATCCCATCTTCTTGTTTCTTGCGCAATTTCTTTTCCACTAAGTAACATTGAAGATTGTCTTCCAATTTCAAAATCAATAGCAGCTTCAATATTAGCAGTTGAGTTTAAGTTTTTAACCTCAACTTTTGTACCAAATTTTTCACTTCCATAAGGGCGAAGAGAAATATTAACGTCACATCTTAAAGATCCGTTTTCCATTTTACCATCACTAACATTTAAATAAGTGACGATTTCTCTAATTTTTTCAACATATTTTCTAGCTTCTTCACCTGTTCTTAAAGCAGGACGAGAAACAATTTCAACAAGTGGAATACCAGCTCTATTGTAATCAAGTAATGTATAATCAGCAAAGTGGTGTTGCATACATGTATCTTCTTCCATATGTAATCTTTCAATTGGAATTTGACGTTTTTTATCATCAATTTCAATTTCTAAATAACCATCACTTCCAATAGGAAATTCTTGTTGAGTAATTTGATAACCTTTAGGTAAATCACTATAGAAATAATTTTTTCTATCAAATTGTAAGTTATGATTAATGCTCATATGTAAAGCATTACAAACTCTAATTGCATTAATAACACCTTGTTTATTTAAACGAGGTAAACTTCCTGGATATGCTAAATCAAGATAAGTTGTATTTGTATTTGGTTCGCTTCCAAATTTAATAGGAGCATATGAAAACATCTTTGTTTTTGTTTTCATTTCAACGTGGATTTCAAGTCCGATAACAGCTTCAAAATTCATTATTTAGCCTCCTTTAAAGATAAAACTGAGAAATTTTTCATTCCAATAATATCTTCACAATCTTTAGCAATTTCTAAACATTTTTTATCTTCAAATTGTAAAGAAGTAATATTTAATCCAAATGGTAAATTATCTTTAACTCCAAGAGGAATTGTAATTGAAGGATATCCACCAAAATTACCAATACCTAAGTAGTTATCTGCAATTAAATATTCATTATTTAATCTATCAGCATCACCACTTACAACTTTTGGAGCAGTTGATGGAGAAGCTGGAGCGATAAATGCATCATATTCTTTTAAAATTTCATCAAATTTATTAACAATTAAATGTCTAACTTTTTTAGCTCTTAAATAAGTATCTTCTTGATTTTCTCTCATTAAAGCAAAACTTCCTAAAACGAATCTTCTTTTGATCAATTCACCAAAACCTTCATTTCTAGTATTAAACATAACTTCTTGATAAGTTTTACCTTCTTTTCTATTACCAAATTTAATACCATCTAAGTTAGCGTTATTACTTGTAGCTTCTGCACTAGAAATAATGATATAAGCTGGATAAACTGCTTTTAAAATCTTTTCGTCAACTGAAACTACTTCAATTTGATTACCTTCTTCTTTTAATTTACTTACTAATTTATTAAATTCTTCATTAATTTTTGGATCTGTAATTGAATCACAAATTTCTTTAATTAAAGCAATTTTATGTGTTTTCTTTTCAAGTGGTAAAACACTATTTCTTGCTTTTAATGAAGATGTATAGTCTTTTTCATCATATTTATTTAATAAATCAAATGAAATAGCAGCGTCTTCAACTGAACGTGTAAAATATGCAACATGGTCTAATGAAACTGCAAATGGATATAATCCAAATCTTGAAATTAATCCATAAGTTGGCTTAAATCCAACTGCACCAACATTACTTGCAGGTTTTCTAACACTATCTCCAGTGTCACTTCCTAAAGCAAAAGGAACATAAGGAGCACTAATTGCAATTGCACTACCTGAACTTGATCCACCTACACGATGATTTAAAGAATCATCAAATGGATTATATTGAGTACCTTTATGACCACTAGTGCCACTTCCACCCATAGCAAGTTCATCTAAAGTTGATTTAGCAACCATAACTGCTTTATGTTCTTTTAAAATTCTAATAACTTCAGCATCAAAAACAGGATAATATCCTTTTAAAATATTACTTCCACCTGTTGATTCAATATCTTTTGTAGAAAAATTATCTTTTGCAACATAAGGAATTCCAAAAAATAAGTTATCTTCAGGGACTTCTTCTTTATCTAACTTGTAAGCTTCTTTTAAAGCTTCTTCTTCATTAATAAATTCAAATGCATTAAATTTATCATTTTTAATTCTTTCTAAAGATTCTTTAACTAAATCAGAAACTTTAACTTCCTTATTCATTAAAGCTTCATGAATTTCTACTATTGTTTTATCTAATATACTCATACTATCCTACAACCTTTGGAAGTTTAATTTGACCATCCTTAACTTCTTTTGCATTTTTAAGCATTTCTTCTTTAGTAAGGATTTCTTCTCCTTCTTCATCTTCTCTTAAAATAGAAAAACTTTCATCTCCATAAGGAAAAGACATTGGAGAAATATTATCAATTCCTTCAATATCATCCATTAATTTTAATTGAGATAAAATAACATCAAATTCTTCAAGTAATGTTTCATATTCTTCATCTTTCATATCAAAAAGTAATCTATTAGCACAATCTTTAAGAACTTCTTTATTAACTTCTTTCATGTTTACTCCTCCTTTAAAATATCTTTCAATTCACTTTCGGTTATTATTTTAACATTAAATTGCTTTGCTTTCTCTAATTTTGAACCAGGATTTTCACCCATAATTAAATAATTTGTATTTTTTGAAACACTTGATGAACATTTAGCACCTTTACTTTCAAGTAAATCAGTTAATTCTTTTCTATCAAATTCTTCAAAAGATCCTGTAATTACACATCTTTTATTATAAAAGAAATTTGATTCATTGATATTATCATTTCCAAGATAAATCATATTTACATCAACTGATTTTAAATTATTAATTAATTCAATATTTTTAGGATCTGCAAAATATTTTACAATTGATGCACTACTTTTTTCACCAATATCATCAATTAACTTTAAATCTTCTTCTTTTTGTTCCATTAAATTTTGAAGAGTTTTAAATCTAATCGCTAATGTTTTAGCAGTTTTTTCACCAATTTCTTTAATACCAAGTCCAAACAATAATCTTTCTAAACTTCTAGATTTAGATAAATTAATATTATCAATTAAATTATTAAATGATTTATTACTCCATCCATCAAGATTTAAAATTTCATCTTCATATTTATATAAATTATAGATTGAGAATATATCACTTAAATATCCTTGATTATAAAGTTGTTCACAGATTTTATCTCCCATTCCTTCAATATTCATTGCGTTTTTACTTGCAAAATGAATTAAACTTTCAACCTTTCTTGAAGGACAAGAAGTATTAAGACAAAAATGCATTGCGTCAATTTTTGTTAAAGGTTCTCCACAAATTGGACAATTTGTAATCATTTCAAATGGTTTTTCATTACCTGTTCTTTTTTCTTTTAAACTTCTAACAACTTCAGGAATAACATCTCCTGCTTTTCTTAAAATAACATAATCTCCAATACGTAAATCTTTTTCATTAACGTAATCTTCATTATGAAGTGTTGCTCTTGAAACCATACTTCCTGCAACTCTAACTGGATCTAAACAAGCATTAGGAGTGATTTTTCCAGTTCTTCCAACTGTAAAAACAATATCATTTAATTTTGTTGGAACTTCTTCTGGAGGGAATTTATACGCAATAGCCCATTTTGGAGTTTTTGCAGTATATCCTAAAATATCATAATATTTAAAATCATTAACTTTTAAGACAATTCCATCAATATCATAAGGAAGTGAACTTCTTTTTTCTGTGTATTCATCAACATATGCTAAGATTTCATCAATTCCTTTAACAACTCTTCTTTCAGGATTTACTTTAAATCCAAGTTCAAATAATTTATCGATAGAATCGCTATGTTTTGTAAATCCTTTATGGATTGCATCAGTAAAATAATACCACCATCCATCAAGTTTTCTTTCTTTAGCAACTTTACTATCTAAATTTCTAATACTTCCAGCTGCTGCATTTCTTGCATTAGCAAGTAAAGGTTCACCTGCTTCGCTTCTTTTTTTATTTAATTCATCTAAAGAAGCTTTTGACATATAGATTTCACCTCTAACTTCAAGTCTTCCAGGATAATCTACACGAGTTGGAATATTTTTAATAGTTAAAACATTTGTAGTAACATCTTCTCCAGTAATTCCATCTCCACGAGTGGCTGAATATTTTAAAATTCCATCTTCATATACTAATGAACAAGCAAGTCCATCAATTTTCATTTCAGCACTAAATTCAACATCTTTAGTACCAAGTTGTTCATAAACTTTATTAACCCAATCAACTAATTCTTCTTTATTAAAGACATCTGCTAAAGAATACATTTTAAATTTATGTTCAATTTTATTAAAACCTTTTAAAACGACTCCACCAACTCTTTGAGATAATGAATTTCTTGTTACAAGTTCAGGAAACTCTTTTTCTAAAAGTAAAAGTTCTTCCATTCCTTTATCGTAAATTGAATCATCTACTGATGGATTATCTAATACATAATATTCATATGTATATCTTTCTAATTCTTTAGTTAATTCTTCATATCTTTTTTTAGCATCTAAAAATTCCATATTTCTACCTACTTTTTAGTTAAAAATTTATGAGAACCTGACATTTTTTTAATACCAAAGTTCTTAAAATCAACAACAATAACATCTCCATGAACTTCTTTAACAGTTCCATCTCCAAAAGCTTTATGAGTTAATTCATCACCAACTTTCCAACTTGTGCCTTGAGTTTCTCCAAAAATTGGGACATCTTTTTTTCTTTCTAAAATATCATCATTTGATGAAACTTTTCTTAAAGTACCAGTTGAAGAGAATGAATAAATATTTGAATTTGAACTCTTTTGAGTGACTTCTGTGTCTCTTTTTGCAACAAGTCCTGCTTGAGAAATAAATTCACTAGGTTCACCTTGTTTTGCTAATGTATAGCTATAATCATTATTATAAGTAATTAATAATTCTTTTTTAGCTCTAGTAAATGCAACATATGCAAGTCTTCTTTCTTCTTCAAGTTGTTTTTTAGAATCTCCATCAAGTAAACTTCTTGCATTAGGGAAAACTCCTTCCATAAATCCAACAATAAAGACATAATCAAACTCTAATCCTTTAGCAGTATGTACAGTCATTAAATTAACTTGAGGTACTTCAGAATCTAATTCATCTTGACTTGTGTATAAAGTAACATTTTGTAAATATTCATCAAAAGTTGATTCAGGATTATTCTTTAAATAACTTCTAATATCATCAATTAATGATTTAACGTTTTCAATTCGATCATCTCCACTTTCTTCATCTTCTGCTAAATAATCATAATATCCAATATCTTGTAAAAAATCTTGAAGAACTTCACTATACATTTCGTATCCTTCTTTTAATCTATCTTTACATTTATCGAATTCTTTTAACATTTCTTCAAGTTTTAATAAAGTTGAAGTTCCAATTCTAGTTACATGAGAATTAATTTCACTAACATAATTAAAATAAGATAAATTATGTTCTTTAGCTTCTTCTTTAATTAAATCTAATGTTTTTTCACCTATTTTTCTACGTGGAACATTAATAATTCTATCAAAAGAAACATTATCTAAAGGATTAATCATTAAATTAAAATACGCTAAAGCATCTTTAATTTCCTTTCTTTCATAGAATTTAACCCCACTATAAACTCTATAAGGAATTTTTTCTTTAACTAATTCTTTTTCAAATAATCTAGATAAATATCCACTACGATATAAAATTGCACATTGATTATAATTGACATCCTTTTTTTCGTGTAAATTTTTTATTCTTTTAATAACTTCTCTTGCTTCAATTTCAGAATTATAAAAAGATAAAACTTGAACTTCTTTACCTTTTTCACCATTAGTAAATAAATCTTTTTTAATTCTTTCTTCATTTACTGCAATAAGTTCATTTGAATGGTTAAGAATATTTTGAGTAGAACGGTAATTTTCATTTAAAATAATAGTTTTAGCACCAACAAAATAATTATTAAAATCTAAAATTAATTTTTGTTTAGCACCTCTCCATGTATAAATTGTTTGATCAGGATCACCAACTACAAAAATTCCAGTATTTTCGCCACATAAAAGAGTTAAAAGTTTAAATTGTAATGCATTTGTGTCTTGAAATTCATCTACTAAAACTTCTTTAAATCTTCTGTTATATTTTTCTTTAATTTCTGGAAATTCTTTTAAAATAAGTACTGTATAAATTAATAAATCATCAAAATCTAAAGAATATTGAGCATTTTTCTTTTTCTCGTACCCCATAAAAATTTCTAACATTTCTTTTTCATGATCATCTTTTGTAAATTCAATGTCATTAGGTAATTTTCCATCACACTTTTTATTAGAAATATAATTTATACTTTCTTTAATAATATCTGCACCTTTAGGAATTCCTCTTTCTTTACAAACTTCTTTAACAAGCCTTGTTTTATCATCTTCATCAAAGATTGTAAAAGCTTTAGGGAAACCTAAAGCGTTAATTTCTCTTCTTAAAAAATAATTACAAAAAGAATGGAAAGTAGAAATTTTTAAATCTTTTAAATCAAATTCAGGTAATAAATTTTGAGTTCTTTCCTTCATTTCTTTTGCAACTTTATTTGTAAAAGTAATCGCTAAAACCTCAAATGGTCTAAATGATCTTTCACTTAAAAGATATGCAATTCTGTATGTTAAAACTCTAGTTTTTCCACTTCCAGCACCTGCAATTATTCTTAAATATTTATCACAAGAAGCAACTGCTTCATATTGTTTTTCGTTTAATTCACCAATAAAATCCATATTAAATAATTATACTAAAAAATGTAATAAACTTATATAGCAATTAAATAATTCTTACCAAAAACCTCGGACGATTCATTAAAATTTTTAGATATTTAAAAATATATATTTTTAAGAATTTTAAACAATGTTAAAATATTAAAATGAGTTATTATAAGTACGAGATTATAAATATCCCTTCAATTGGATATGGAATGATTAAAAATAATACTTCTCCTTATGAAGTTTTATTTTTTGATGGAAATAAAGAATATTTTAAAGATGAAGAATTAAACAAATTAAATGATAAATCTAAATTAGATTCTTTAACTTTAAAAGACATCATTAATTCTAAATTATTTGAAAATGATTTAGATATCGATATTGATTCAATTACAATAAGTTACGAAGATATTTATGATAACGTTAAAATTGAACCTACTTATGTTCAAAAAATATTTACAAAAAGTAGACCAATATTAATTAAAATTGAATATAAAAATAATTTATTACTCGTTGATAATTACAACTCTACTTATATAAAAGAATCAATTGCAAAATTAGTGAAAATTGCACGTACTTATTATAAAAAAGAAGACGAAAAGAAAGAAAAAGAGATAAAATCATCTTCTCCTTTAAAAGAAATTTTTAAACAGGAATTACATTCTTCTAAATCTTTTTTAGAAAAATACGTTTTTTTACGCAAATTCTTTAAAGAAAACACAATTGATAATAAATTTTTAGATTTTTTAGCAAAAGAATATTTACAAAAAAATAGATTTGATATTTTGCTTGATGAAAAAACTTATTTAATGTTATTAACATTTTTTTATTATCATAATAAATTAAAAACTTATTTTGTTTCAAAATATGAATACGCTAGATATCGTTCATTAAAATATGATTCAATTAATGAATCTTTTGAATTAATTAGATCAATTATTAGTATTGAAGAAAGAAATGTCCAATATTCTAATGAATTACATAACAGATTAAGCGATTATTATTCACTTGATCGTAATATTTTATTAATTATTTTAATTTCTAGTTTTGAACTTGATTTTAATTATTTACCTTACTTTCTTGAATATGATTTTACAGATGAGGAAGCAAATTTTGTCTTAAAAAATTATACAAACGAGAAGAATTTAGCATTTTTTAAAATAATCTTTAAAAAATTAGAATTAACCGAATTAAAAAATATTCCATATAGTATTTCGATGATTAAAAGTTATTTAGGATACTATACTTTATCAGTATTAACTC
>CAVGUB010000002.1:0-3887 GCA_963632375.1 Phocaeicola dorei
ACCTTCATATAATGATTTATTTAAATTGTATGGTAAAAGATACGCTTTATTTTCATCGTTTAATTCAATATCTTCTTTTATTTTCTTTAATAGGGTTAACTCAAATCCAATTAATAAGTAATTCATATTTATAATTATAAAGAAAAATCTCCTAGAATTAAATCTAAGAGATTAAACTATTTTTCAAATTGTAATTTATAAAGTTTATAATAATATCCTTTATTTTTAAGTAATTCTTGATGATTTCCTCTTTCTACAATTTGTCCATTTTGTAATACGATGATTTGATTACAATGTTGAATAGTAGAAAGACGATGTGCAACGATTAACATTGTTCCAAGAGTTGAGATCTTTTTTAAAGAATCTTGAATTAAACTTTCAGTTTCAGTATCAATATTACTTGTAGCTTCATCTAGAATTAGGATTTGAGGTTTTGTTAAAACAACACGTGCAAAACTTAAAAGTTGTCTTTCTCCACTTGATAAGTTTTCTCCTCTTTCCATAACAGGTTCATCATATTTATTAGGTAATTTATTAATAAAACTATTAGCATTAACGTAATCACAAGTTTTAATAATATCTTCCATTTTATATGATTCATCATTTAAAGTAATATTATTTTTAATAGTACCACTAAATAAGAAGACATCTTGAAGCATTTGACCAATTGCACTTCTTAATGATGAAATTGTAATATCTTTAATATTTATATCATCAATGAAGATATCACCTTTTTGTGGTTCGAAGTTTCTAACAATTAATGAAAGAATTGTAGATTTACCAGCACCAGTTGCACCAACGAAAGCACAACTTTCTTTTGGATTAATAATAAATGAAACATCTTTTAAAATCCAATTATCAGTATTATACGCAAACCAAACATTTCTAAATTCAATTTTACCTTTAAATTCTTTAATATCTTTTGCGTTAGGACTATCTAAAACATCTGGTTTTACATCAAGAAGATTAAATAATCTTTCGCTAGCAGTAAATGCTCTTTGAATTGAATTAAGTTGATCAGCTAAATTTTGAACTGGGTTAAAGAATCTTGAGAGTAATAAATAGAATGCAACAAGTTCTCCAGGATTAAGGTTAGTTTTTAATCCTAAATAGAAGATTAATGCTAAAGTTGAATAATAAATAAGGTTTATAATTGGTCTAAAGACACCAAATGAAATTGAAATATTAAATCTAACTTTTCTTAAAGTATTGTTTTTCTCACTAAATTCTTTAAATTTATCATCTTCTTTATTAAAGATTTGAATAAGTTTCATGCCTGATAAATTTTCATTTAAGAAAGTATTCATATCAGAAACATATTTTCTTTCTTTTTTAAATGATTTTGAAATATTTTTAGAGAAGAAGTATGAAATAAGGAAAACAACAATAATAATAGGAAGTAAAAATAGTGATAATTTAAGTGAAATTGATAGCATTACTCCATAAACTGCTACAATTGTTAAAATATTTCTTAAAACATTAACTAAAACATTCGTGAATAAATCACTCATTGATTGAGTGTAATTACAAACTCTTGTAACTAAACTTCCAACACTCATTTCATTAAATTGATTAAGTGACATTGATTCAATATGTGAAAATACTTCAATTCTTAAGTCACAAATAATTGTTTCACCTGCTTTTTGAAGTAACATACTTTCAAAATATAAGAACACTTGATTAATTGCACTTAATGCAAAATATCCAATAACAATAAATAAGATTAATTTAATATTGATTGATTCAATTTTTAATTGATTTGTAATTTCACTTATAAATAATGGTAATAAAACATCAATAATGACATTTATTAAAATCAAGAGTAGAGCAAGGGCAAATCTCCACCATTGAGGTTTTAAATATTTGAATACTTTTTTCAAAGTTACTTTTAAAGGTAAATGATGATCGCCAATTAATTTATCTTTTTCTTCTTTAATCATTTGAATTTACCTCCTTTTCAAGTTGTTGTAAGTAGTCCATTCTTTGATAAGTAGGAGAAATTTTAATTAAATTTTCATGTGTATCAAAAGCTTCTACCTTACCTTCATTTAAAACAATAATTTTATCAAGTTTTGAAACGGTAGAAATACGACTTGCAATTAAAATAGTAGTTTTTCCTTCTCTTTCTTTATAAATATTGTTTAAAATTCTTTCTTCAGTTCCAAGGTCACAGGCACTAACACTATCATCCATAATTAAGATTGGAGCGTCTTTAATGAATGCTCTTGCAATAGAAATTCTTTGTTTTTGACCTCCACTTAAAGTAACGCCTCTTTCTCCGATTACTGTATCATAACTTTCAGGGAAAGAATCGATATCATCATGAATTGATGCAAATTTTGCAGCTTCAATTACTTTTTCTTTAGAAATTGAATAATCAGCAAATTTAATATTTTCTTCTATTTTACTTGAAAATAAGAAGTTATCTTGAGGAACATAAGCGATATTATCTCTAACTGATTTAATATCTAAATCCATAATATCAATTCCATCTAATTTAATAGAATCTTTATTAACATTATATAATCTTAATAATGTATTAACTAAACTAGTTTTTCCACATCCAATTTTTCCAACAATACCAATTTTTTCACCAGCATTTATTTTCAAATTAATATCTTTTAATGACTCAACATTAGATGAAGGATATTTAAAGTTAAAATGATTAAATTCAATATTTCCTTTAAAATCTTTTAAAACAATAGCATTTTCTGGATTTTTAATAGTTTCTTCAGCATCAAGAAAGTTAGAAATTCTTTTTAATGAAGTTTTTGCTCTACTTCTTTGAGTGAAAATTTGTCCAAATGCAATTAATGGCCAAATAAGTGTATCAAAATATCCTAAAAATGTAATTAAATTACCAGTAGATAATGCTACTTCATAATTAAAAATCATAATTGGATTACCAGTTGATTTACAATAAATAAAATAACTTCCAAATCCAAGAATAATTGCAGTAATTAACGCAATAACTACTTCGATACAAACATCAAAGATAACACTAACTCTAGTAAAAGAGATATTATAATCTTTATTTTTTCTAGCTAATTTTGAAAATCTAATAATTTGAGCATTTTCTTTTACGAATGCTTTAATAACTCTAATACCTGTGAAACTTTCTTGAGAGAAATCATAAATTTTATCGTATTGAAGTTGTCTTTCTTCCCATTTTTTAGAGAATATTTTTTCTACATAAAATCCCCAAATAATAATTAAGATAGCAGGAATTAAAGCAATACAAGTTAAAACCCAATCAAGTTTAAACATTTTTCCAAGTGCTAAAACTCCAAGAAAGACTGCATCTGTTAAAGTAACGGTTCCAAATCCTAAAAAATCTTCGATTGTTTCAAGATCAGTAGTAAATATAGACATAATTCCACCAACCTTTGTTTCGTGATAATAAGAAGTAGAAAGTCTTGTAGCTTTTAAAAACATTTCTTCTCTTAATCCACTTTCAATCTTTTTTGAAGCATAGAACAATGCAAATCTATAGATAATTCTTCCAGCAAACATGCAGAATGCAACAATAACAATGTTAATAATAATAGAAATAATCTCTTTTTCACCTGCTACTAACTTATCTCCATTAAAATAATCAACTATTTGACCAGTAAATTCTGGAATATAAAGTTGACAATAATCAATAAAAATAAGAGTAAGAATTCCTACTACAAAACATATCCAATACTTTAAATAGTATTTATTTAAATATTTTCCAAACAACATGCTTTCAATTATAACATTAGTTTAATTTTTTAATAGACAAATTAATTAAAATCATTAAGTTTCAAGTAAACTTTACATGGATGTAAAGAACTTTTTACAAAATTTTAATAAATAAATTATTACATAATTACAAAAATTGATAATTTTATATTTAATAAATA
>CAVGUB010000003.1:0-2782 GCA_963632375.1 Phocaeicola dorei
TACCAATATCTGCTGCTTTAAGTGAAGGAGCATCATTAACACCATCACCAGTCATTGCACAAATATTACCATTAGCTTTAAATGCTTTAACGATTTGAACTTTATTTTCTGGGCTAACACGAGCAAATACTCTTACTTTCTTACAAGCTTCTTGTAATTCAGTATCGCTTAATCTATCAACATCTTCACCCATTAAAACTTGATCTGTATTTTCTGCAATGCCAAGTTGTTTAGCAATTGCAAATGCTGTATCTTTATGGTCACCTGTAATCATAACAGTTGTAATACCAGCATCTTTAAATTTCTTAACTGCAGGAGCAGCTTCAGTTCTTGCTGGATCAATCATTGCAACTAAACCAACAAATACTAAATCTTCTTCTTCAATTGAATCTTTTGTATTATAAGATAATGCTAAAACTCTTAATGCTTTATCACTGAAATATTTA
The DNA here is from genome assembly GCA_963632375.1 of Phocaeicola dorei. Taxonomy (GTDB): domain Bacteria; phylum Bacillota_I; class Bacilli_A; order RFN20; family CAG-826; genus Onthovivens. Next base: position 447 of record CAVGUB010000003.1, read on the forward strand.
TTAGCTTTTAAGATGTTTTCTTTATCTTCTTCTGTGAATTCTTTTTCTTCACCATTAACTAAGATTTTAGTAGTATGTTTTAAAATACTATCTAATGCACCTTTTGTATAATTAATTTTTTTACCATCAAGTGTATGTTGAGTAGTCATCATCTTACGAACACTATCAAATGGTAATTCGTTAACTCTAGGAGTTTCACTTTCTAAATCTTTTTTATGTCTATTGAAATTATTTGCAAATGCAACAAGCGCAATTTCTGTAGGATCTCCATATAATCCTTCATCAACTGTAGCATTACTACAAAGTGACATACCCTTTGCAAGGAAATTTAATTCGTTATGTTTATTTTCTTCTTTAAAATCACTTTCAGTAAAGTATTCGTTATTAGCGTATGCTTCAACAACAGTCATTTTATTTTGTGTTAATGTACCAGTTTTATCACTACAAACAACACTAACTGCACCTAAAGTTTCAACTGAAGGTAATTTTCTAACAATTGTGTTAGCTTTAACCATTCTTTGAACACCAATTGATAAAACAATTGTAACAACAGCTGGTAAACCTTCTGGAATTGCAGCAACTGCAAGAGCAATTGAACTTAATACTGCTTCAATCCAACTTGAAACATTACTTTGAGTACCATTAACGAAAATCCAAATGATATCAACAAGTAAAACAGCAATAACAATACCTAAAGTAATAAAACCTAATAATTTAGATAATTTTGCTAAAACTTTTTGTAATGGTGTTTCTTCATCTTCTTCATCATCTAAAGCTTTTGCAATCTTACCAATTTCAGTATGCATTCCTGTAGATGTAACAACACCTTTACCTCTACCATAAGTAACAGGAGTTGACATATAAACCATGTTAATTTTATCGCCAATTGCGACTTTACTTGAAAAAGTAACTGAACTATCTTTTTCAACAGGTACTGATTCACCAGTTAAACTTGATTCATTTGCTTTTAAGTTTGCACTTTCTACAAGTCTTAAATCTGCTCCAATTGTGTCGCCTTCTTCTAAAACAACAACATCTCCAGGAACAAGTTCACTTGATTTAACTTTAAATCTTTTACCACCTCTAATAACTGTAGATTCTGGTGATGATAATTTCTTTAAAGCATCTAATGAAGTTTGAGCTTTAATTTCTTGAACAGTTCCGATAATTGCGTTAATAACAACAACTGCAAGAATAATGATAACATCTGGCCAATCACCAACTTCTAAGAAGATGTTTTTACCAGTAGCACCTGAATTGATGTATTTAATTGTTTCATAAACTGATACACCAATTGTAACAGCAATAGCTGCAAAAAGAACAAATATCATTGGATCATTCATTTGTTCAAAAAAGATTCTAATTGGAGATTTTTTCTTCTTTTCTTTAAGTTTGTTTTCTCCATAAATTTCTAATCTTTTTTTAGCTTCTTCTTCACTTAATCCATTATCTAAATCAGTTTGAAGGGCTTCGGAAGTTTGTGTGCTTGTTAAAGTCTCATAACAAACTTCGCTTTTTGAGTCTTTGTTTTCTTCCATTCCTTTCTCCTTTTTTGGTCTGGCTAAGAAATACTCTTGTGTATTCGCGGATTTATCTTTTAAATCGTGATGTCGCTATAATACACTTCGCTACTCCCCAAATATTTATTTATTATATAATATTTAAACTTAAAAATTAAGATATTGAAATAATTATAATAAAATTTCTGTGTACATTCTCACCTTTTTCTCGATGTTCATTTTCTTTGCATAAATCATTAAATTGTTTAAATTTTTAGTCTTATTTTGCATATATTCTTTTATAGCTGTTTGAAAAATTTGAATATCCATTTTTTCTTTCATCTTAATAATGTCACAAATTGTGCGATCAATATCATAAACTTTAACTTCATTTCCAAAGTTTGTTTTAACGTTTGATTCACCAAGTTTCAATAACTCATCACTAACTGTAAAAATCTTATAACCCTTTTTTCTAAAATTATTTGCATTATAATTTCTTGGTACAGTAATTTCAGTTGTATTTGGTTCTTTTTCCATCAAACCATGCAAATAAAGCGCAGTTTCATGAGAATAAATAATATTTTTGCTAATAAGAGAATCAATATATAAATAGTCAACTAAAGTATCTGGATGTACATAAATACCATTTGCAACTTTTTCTAAACCTTCTTTTTCGATAACTTCTTTAAAATAAGTTTTTGAAATTCCTGCTTCAACAACTTGTGAAGTTTGAACATATCCAGCATATTTTTTAATCATTTCAATAATTTCTTCATATTTGGTCATATCGATTATCTTACCTTGATGCTTAAATTTTATCATTTTTAAGCATTAAAG
>CAVGUB010000003.1:2880-4740 GCA_963632375.1 Phocaeicola dorei
TCTCAAAATAGCTTAAAATATTTAGACTAATATTAAAAAAGATACGATAAATATCGCATCTTTTTAAGTTTTCCTACTTAATTAAATCATCTATCTTTTTATTAATTTCTTTAATAACATTTTCATCAATTTTTAAAATCTCTCTATCAAATGTATAAAGACCATTAATTTCATCTTCTACATCACTAAGTTGAGTGTAAATAAATCCAGTATTATTTCTTTTTAATGAAGGAATAATTTGATGATTAAATAAGTTTTTATACGCTTTTGAAATAGATTCTTTATCTTTAAACTTTTTGTATCCAAATGGTTTTTTACCATAAAAATGATTTAATAAGTATAAAGAATATCCTCCACATTCAGAAAGTAATGAGGCTCTATTTTTCTTTTTAAAATTATGAATTCTTGTAAAATAGATATGTTTTGAATAAAAATCACTTTTTGAATTATCATACCATCCACTAGTTAAATCAATTAATCTTGATGGATCAAGTTTTTTCACTAAATCATAGAAATATGATGAATCAAATTGACCCCATCCTTCATTAAATACTGTATAAATTATTACACTTGGATGTAATTTTAATGAGTTTATTTCAGAAATAACTTCACGTTCAAATAATTCTCTTCCTTTTTTATCTTCTCTTTTAAATTTCTTGTAATTTGAATCTTGATTTGGACGAGTTGGTAAAAATACAGGATAAGATATTGTTAAAAAATCATATTTATTTCCACCATTTACAAAATCTTGAATAACAAGCATTCCTTCTTTATCGCACATATGATAAAAAATATCATCTTCATATTTAATGTGTTTTCTGATGCAATTGAATCCTAAATTCTTTAAGTTTTTAATATCCTTTAAGTAGTCATCATATGATGAAGGAGTTAAATTACCTTTATAATAATATCCTTGATCAAGTACTCCTTTTAATAAGATTTCCTTATTATTTAATAAAATTCTATTCTTTTTATGTATTTTTTTAATTTCAATTTTTCTAAATCCAATGTAAGAAGTTACTAAATCATCAAAGAATTTTATTTTAATATCATATAAATATGGATCATCTAAATTCCATAAATGCATAGAAGGCATTGATAAAGTGACTTCTTCATTAGAAAGAATTGAATAAGTAATATCATTAAAAGAAATTTCTACTATATCTTTAATATTTGTATTAACTTTTACGTATATTTCTTTTTTACTAGTATCGTATTTAATATCAAAATCTTTAATATAATTTCTAGATTCAATAACTTCTAAATAGATTGGACGATATATTCCAGATGAGGAAGTATACCAAATATTACCTCTTTTTAAAGATTGTTTTCCTCTAGAATAATAAGAAGAATCCGTTAAATCTCTTACTTTTATAATAATATCAAGTTCTTTTAAATCTTTAGTAATTAATGGAGTTAAGTCAATATTAATTGGTAAATATCCACTTTCAATAACCCCAACTTTCATATTATTAATGTATATTTCGCCAATTTGATCAATTCCTAAAATATGCAATATTAAATGATTTTTGATTAAATTATCATCTAATTTAATCTTTTTATGGTAATAAATATAATCATTAACTTCTATTAATTTTGTGACATGAGATAAAGGGGATTCAATGGAATAAGGCACTAAAACTTTTTGATCATAACTATCAGGTAATTCATTAAATTTAGATATCTTTAAATCCCACCATCCATTTAATAATTTGTAATTATTTCTTTTAAAAGATGGATTAGGGAATTCATTTAATGGAATATAATTTTCATCCGTTATTTTATCTTCTTCTTTTAAGTTTAAGATTAATCCTTCATTTTTAAGTTCAATTTCTTTTTGAAATACACTTTTATTAGAGT
>CAVGUB010000004.1:0-17975 GCA_963632375.1 Phocaeicola dorei
AGCAACAATATAAGCAACTTCAATTAAATGATGTACATATGGTTCACCACTTTTTCTAAAAATTCCATCATGTTTTTTGCATACAAAATTATATGCATCTTCAATCATTTTACGATCTTTTTCGTTATGAATGTATAAAGAATAAATAGCTTTAACATCTTCAAATGTATGCATAGGGTATCCACCATTTGGTTTTAAAACTTTTGTTTCTTCTTTTTTCTCAACTTTTAAATCATTTAATTCTTTTTTTGAATCATCTTTAACTATTTTTTCATTAGTTTTAGTTTCTAAAATATTCTTCTTTTTTTCCATATCTAATATTTTAAACTCCTATTCATTTTTAATAAAGTTTGTAGTTTTAAAAATACAACTTATTTTACCATTAAAAACATTTTTTTCGATGTTTCCAGATAAATTTATATATTTATTATTTAAAATTTCCTTTGGATAATTAAAATAAATCAATTTCGAACTATCCCCAACTTTTTTTGGATAATTAAAATAAATCAATTTCGAACTATCCCCAACTTTTAAAATAATATGTTTTTCATCTCTACTATAAGTTAAAGAACTTGTAGAAATGTCATCTATTTCAAATAAAGGTTTTTTAAAATCCTGCCCAAAAGGACCAAAAGTTTCTATTATTTTTAAATTTTCTAAATTTAAATCTTTATAAGTAATGTTTATTGTTTTATCTTTTATATTTTCATGTGGTAAATCAAAATATTTAATTAATTCTTTTTTAAAATCTTCAATATTTTCTTTTTTAATTGTAAATCCACCAGCACTTGCGTGTCCCCCAAAATTATCTAACAAATTCGAACAATGATTAAAACAATTTTGTAAATTTCCATGACTTGAAAGAATTCTAACACTTCCTTTATAAATATTTTCTTCGTTAGATAAAGTTAATACAAATGTAGGTTTTTTATTTAAACTCATTAATTTATTTGCAACAAGTCCAATCAAACCTTCTTCAATATCTAAATTAACAAAATTTACATTTTCATCGTTTAAATATTTATTATAATCGATATTATTAATCAAATCTTTTCGTTTTTGATTGATATCATCAATCCACGATAATCTTAAATAATCTTTTTTATCGTCTTCAATAAAATATTTAACAATTCTTAATTCTTCTTTATCACTAATCATTCTTCCAATGGAATTAACTTTTGGAATAAAATATTGATTTAAATCTTCTTCTGAATATTCATCTTTATGTTCTTTAAAGAAATTAGTAATTTTATTAAATTTATATTGATTTAATGCAGTTAATCCAAGTCTTACAATATCTCTATTTAAATCTTTTAAAGGCATTAAATCACTTAAAATTGTAATTGCACCAAGAGTTAATAAGTAATAATTAATTTTATCCAAGTAAGATATTGAAAATAATAACGATAAAGCACCTGCAGACATGTTTTGATTTGAAATTTTTGAAATTTCCCAATGAATAATTGCATCTGCATTAGGTAAAATTTCTTTATATTCGTGATGATCAATGATAATAACTTTTATATTATTTTCCTTTAAATATGATATGGATTCATTTAAAGAAATGCCATTATCTACTAGAATTACTAAATTATATTTAGCTTTAACTATCTTTTTAGCGTTTTCTAAAGTTAATCCATATCCATCATTTTTTCTTGATGGGATATAAAAATTAGATTCATAATTATCTTCTTTTAAAGTTAAATAAATAATTGATGTTGCTAAAATACCATCACAATCATAATCTCCATAAATTAAGATTTTTTCATTATTTTGAATTGATTTTTTTATGATATTTTTAGCGTTTAAAAAATCTTTATTTAATTTAAAACAATTCAAAAATTCAAAATCAATATTTTTCTTAATTTGATTTTGATAATAAGATGAATCAATGTTGTAATAATCTAAAAGTTTTTCTAAAAATGTCATAAAAAATAGAAAAAGATGGGTTATTAGCCCATCTTTAATTAATCGTTAATTCCAATAAATATAGCTTCTTCAGGGCCATCTTCTTTCTTTGAAGTATTCTTTTTCTTTTTACTTGGCTTGTTGAATAAACCAACAAATTTCTTAAAGATTTTATTAAAGAATAATTCAATATTGATTGATAATGCTTTTTGAAGAATTAATATTACTATAAATCCAACTAAAACTAAAACAAGTAAGTAAGTATTTAAACTTTGTGTGAAGAACATTGCAATAATCATTAAAGCAGTTATTAAAGTAACACTTGCAATAAATGGATAATAATCATTGAATCCAACTTCATATGCATCACGTTTTAATTCTAAAGTTGTTAATTCTTTTTTGTTTTCTTGGATAATTTCTTTTTCTTTATTAAAGTAAATTACAAAAGTAATATATGCAAATTCAGTAAGTAATAACGTACCTAAAGTGATTACTGATGTAAATGGACCATTTAATAAAGAGAAAATACCAACAATAATTGTCATACTTCCACCAACTAAAATAGCTGAAGTTAACATCTTTGATAATCCAAATCTTAATAACATATAGATACTAACAACACCAACACCAATAGAAACAAATAATAAAGCATAATAATTATTTGAATCATTTGTAACATTGTAAGTTGAATTAATATCAATTTTTGAAGTATCAAGAACATTAGAAACAGAGATATTGATTGATTGTTCTAATGTTGATTTGATTAAATTTGAACTATTATCTAAATAATAAGCTGTTGAATCAGATGCATATTTTCCATCAAGTGAAATAACATAATAATATTCTTTATTAGTAACGTTATTAATAATATAAGAATAATTATAAGTTTTAACATCTGGTGTTTTTACTAAAGCTTTTGATTTAGATTCATTTGTGAAGATTTTGCTTGAGAAAACATTTCCAATTGTTTCAATATTACTTTCAATTGTATTATCTTCATCGTCAGTAACGTTTTGAACATCAATTCTAATAACTACTTCTGTGTTACCTTGAGTAGATGATGAATTATAGATATTACCACGAGTTACTTGGAATGCAGTTAAACCTGCAATTGAAGCACAAAGTAAGATAGAAGCAACAATACCTACGACATTGTAAGTTCTCTTTGGTTGTTTTTTATTGTACTTATCAAAATAAGTAGGTTTTTCATCTTTTGATAAATTTGGAATTTCTTTTGCATTAACTGAAATTAAATTTAATTTTTTTGAAGTTACACTTGAGTTGTAAATTAACCATGTAAGTGGTCTTAAAATAGCAATATTTAAAATAACATTTAATATTGATCCAACAATTAAAAGTGAACCAAAAGAAATTAAATTTGATGTAGGAATTAAATAACTTGTAATACCTAAAATCATTGTAATTAAGGAAATATCAAATTGAATCATGAAAGAACGTTTACTTCCTTCTTGGAATGCCTTTTTAATATTTTTACCTTTATATAATTCATTATTAGCTTTTTTGAAGAAGATTGTACCACTAAATATAGAAACAACCATTAAAGTTAAAAGGCCAATAATAGCACCAACATTGAATTCACTTCCAAATAAATTGAATAATCCAATTGATGCAACAAGTAAACTGAATGAATTTACAATGATTGTTACACCATTAATGCCATAATGTAAGCATAAGAATAATGAAACAATAACAATTGCGATTAATGAAGCAACAAATAATGAATTTGTCCAGTTAACTTCATTCATATAAACTAAATGATCTAAGAATGGAGAAATAATACTTGAATATGCATTAGTACCATTAGCGTTAACAAGAGTAATTCCATATGAATATGTAGTTGAATTGAATTTATGCATCCAAATATTAGCTTTCTTATAAGCTAAAACTCTATCACTTTCAACTGATCCATAAGTATTTGTAGCAGAATCAGTATTGTATCCACCAAAGAAAATTTCTTCATAAACAGCATTTTCTTGATCTGTAGCAGATAATGATGAATCATAATCCCAATAGATTGATGATGGGCTAGTTGCATCATATGAATAAAGAACATAATTCTTTGTTAATGATTTTTCTAAATAAGGTGAGCCATCTGAACTTAATAAAGTTTCAATATTCATACCTGTTAACCAGTCATTTAAAATATAAACTTTATTAATATTACTAGTAGATGTATCTTCAGAATCATCATCCTCTAAAATTTGATCTCTATTTCTTGATAAAACACTACTTGTAGTAGTTGTATCGCTACTACTTGATGCATTTTTTGCAGTTGTAACAACGTTTTTAAATTCTTCAGGATTCTTTAATTTAACAACAACATAAGGATAATTATCTTTATATTCAATTCTTGCACTTCCTTCATCAAAGAAATTATCACTACCAGAATTTTCTTTAACTTGAATAGCGTCTTGACCTACAACAACATCTCCTTTATAAGTTGATGCTTTAAATGACCAAGAAAAATTTAAATATGAAGAAATATCTGAATATAAACTTGAATCAGCTTTAAATGTAACTTTAATTGTGTCAAAACCACTAGTTTCTAATTTATAATTAGTAACATCAGCGTTAGAAAGTCTAACTTTAAATTGATCAACAACTTCATCTAAAACTTTTTGTTTATCTTCATCACTTCCTGAAACTTCATTAGAAGTACCATTTTGATTTACAAGATTGTAATTACGCTCACTTATTTTATAAACATAAGTTCTTCCAGCGCTATAATCTCCTGTTCCATTAACCATTTTCAATGCAGGAACAAGACCTACTAAACTTGCAAGTAACATTGATCCAACTAACGATATATATGCAGTAATTCTTTTCATTTTTTCATGCCTCAAAAATATTTACAAAAAATATAAATATGCTTGTTAATTATAAATAAAATTACTAAAAAAAACAACCTTATTATTAACAAGTCTTGTATATATAATCATTATAAAAATTTAAGCCCTTTTCAGAAAGATATCTTCCTCTTTTAGAACGGATTAAAATACCTATAAAAACAAGATAAGGCTCATTGATTTTTAATAAATTATTTGGATTTTCATTAATAACACACGCAATTGAAGATAAGGAACATGGGATATTATTATAATTTTCTTTTAAAGTTTTAATAATTAAAATATCTTCTTCATTTAATCCATATTCATAAATTTTTATAATATTAAAGAAATTTTCAATATTTTTCATAGATAATTTCTTAATTTTATAATATTCCATATAATCTTTAATTCTTTTTGATAAATTATTGCAAACTCTCGGAGTATTTCTACACCTTTTTACAAAAAAATCTATAATTTCTTCATCATATTCAATATTTAACTTTTTAAAATTATTAAACGATAATACTTTTAATTCATTTAATGAATAAAATTTAAAATTATAAATCAAAGAAAAACGTGATCTTAACGCAAATGACAGATTACCTGCATCAGTTGTAGCACCAATTAAAGTAAATTTTGGTAAATCATATTTCATTACTTTACTTCCTTCGCTTGATTTATAAACAATCGATAAAGTAAAACTTTCCATTGCTTCATATAAAATTTCTTCAATTTCATTACTTAATCGATGAATTTCATCAATTAACAAAATATCATTTTCTTTAATTTCACTTAAAATTGATATTAAATCGCTAATTTTTTCAATTGAAGGAGCATTAACTTTTATAAAATTAGTATTTAACTCATTTGCAATAATTCTAGAAATTGTAGTTTTTCCAAGACCTGGAGGACCATATAACAAGATATGTTCTAAAGGTTCATTTCGAATTCTTGATCCACAAATTGCAATTTCTAGTTGATGTATTAAATCCTTTTGACCAATAAAAGATTTAAAATCATTAATTTCTAAAAGATTACTCATTATAAATTCCTCTTTAATTTTTGAATAGATAATTTAATCATTTCTTCTTCATTTAATGAATTTGGTAAAGAAAGAATCATATTTTTAATATTTTTTGAATCATATCCAAGATTTATTAAAGTATCATATACATTTTTATTTTTATCATCAATTAAACATGTAGATTCTACTTTTGAATATAATTTAGATATAAAAATATCTGCATTTTTACCTATTCCAGGTATTTTTCTTAATGATTGAGTATCTTTTGTAATAATTAATCTTTTTAATTCATTAATATCTATATTTCTAAAGATATTTAATGTCTTTTTTGGTCCATATCCTTCTAAGGAAATAATGAACTTAAAAAATTTAAGTTCTTCTATTTCATTAAATCCAAATAAAATTAAACTATTTTCAGTTAAATAGTCAAAAACATATAAATTATAAACTTTATCTATATTAAAACTATTTGGATTTGAAACAAAAATTTCAAATCCAACATCGTTTACAGATAAAGTTATATTTTCTTTATTAATCTCAATAACTTTTCCAATAATCTTTTTGAACATTTCTATTCGAAATAGTCAAAAACAAAATCATCTAATTGAACTGTATCGCCATCTTTAGCGCCAGCTTCTTTTAAAGCATCATCAATTCCAATTTTATTAAGATAAGTTAAAAGTTTCATCATACCTTCATCAGTTGTTAAATTGATAAGTCGATATGTTCTAATAACACGATCTCCAACAATTTTGAAGAATCCTTCTTTTTCTTTAACAATTGTGAATAATTCTTCTTCATTTTTAAGATCATAAACTTTTTCTTTATCTTCTTCTTTATAAACTGGGAATGTTGGTGCAGTTTCAAGTTCATCTTTAGCTTTATATAAAACTTTCTTTAAACCTTCTTCTACAATTGCACTAACAGGATAAACTTCTTTTCCAACTTTTGCTTTAAATTCTTCTAATTTTTCTAAAGCACCTTCTTCATCCATCTTGCTTGCAACAATAATTTCAGGTTTCTTTTCAAGATTCATTCCATAACTTTCAAGTTCTTCTCTAATAATTTTATAATCAGTATAAGGATCTCTTGAACTTGCCATATCAACCATATGAATTAAAACTCTTGTTCTTTCAATGTGTCGAAGGAACATTAAGCCTAAACCTTTTCCAAGATGAGCTCCTTCAATAAGTCCTGGCATATCTGCTAAAACAAATGAAGATCCATCATCTAAAGAAACAACACCTAAATTTGGGTGAATTGTAGTAAAATCATAATCACCGATTTCAGCTTTACAATTACTAACACTACTAATAAATGTTGATTTACCAACACTTGGGAATCCAATAATACCAACATCAGCTAATAATTTTAATTCTAAGATTAATCTCTTTTTTTCTCCAGGAAGTCCGTTTTCAGCAATTTTTGGAGCTTTATTACGAGCATTTTTAAAAGCAGCATTGCCTCTTCCACCTCTTCCACCTTTTGCAATTAAGTAGGTATCACCTTCTTTATTTAAATCACAAATAAATTGATGATTTTCTTCTAAAAATACAACTGTACCAACTGGAACATCGACATAAATATCTTCTGCCTTATGACCATATTGATTTTTAATATTTCCTTTTTCACCATCATTTGCAATAAATGTTTTGGAGAATCTAAAATTGATTAAAGTTGATGCATTTTTGGTTGCTCTAAAATAGACAGAACCACCTCTGCCACCATTTCCGCCACTTGGACCACCATTTGGTCTAAATTTTTCATGGATAAATGCAATTGCACCATCTCCACCTTTTCCACTTCTTACTTCTATAACTGCTCGATCTATAAACATAATAAACTTCCTTTTTAGAACAAAAAAACCACCAAAAACTGGTGGTTTTTAAAACTACTTACTTAATTCTTTATAAACGCTAACACGTTTTTTATCTTTGCCAACTCTTTCGTATTTGACATAACCTTCACATAAAGCAAAGATTGTATCATCACTACCTTTTTTGGTGTTGATGCCTGGATAAATTTTTGTTCCGCGTTGTCTATAAATAATTGCACCAGCTTTACAAAATTGACCATCACTTCTTTTAGCACCTAAACGACGTCCAGCACTATCACGACCATTCTTAGTACTACCGACACCCTTATGAGATGCAAAGAGTTGTAAATCAAGTTTAAAATTTAATTTCATAACTTTTACCATCCTTTCATTTTTCGATTTTTACATATTTAGGATAATTTTCAGCAATTGTATAAAGTTGAGTTATGATTGTTTCTAATACGATTTGATCGTAATTATCTACATAATCTAATATATCAAATTTAATATTACCTTTTTTAATATCTACTAAATACTTATTAACACTTTTTAAAGCATTGAATCCACCTACAACACATGCACTGACTGCGGAACAGACAATATCTTTTCCTTCTTCATCATAATTTGCATGTCCTGAGACTTCGATTTCTTTAATTAAATTGTTAATTTTTGAATACTTAATTTTTATCATTAAGCATTAATACTTGTGATTGTTAAACAAGTATAAGGTTGTCTGTGACCATAAGATCTATGATAATTAGTTTTTGCTTTGTATTTGAAAACTTCAATCTTTTTGCCTAAACCTTGTTTTTCAACTTTAGCAACAACTGTAGCGCCTTCAACAAATGGATTTCCAGCTTTGATTGTCTTATCAGCAACTAATAAAACTTTGTCAAATGTAAATTCTTTGCCAGCTTCAGCTTCTAATTTTTCAACATAAATTTTTTGACCAACTTCAACTTTAAGTTGTTTTCCGCCAGTTAAAATTATTGCGTACATTCTCTTTCCTCCTATCTTTTGAAAATTACTCGCTCTCGAGGTATCAATTTAATGATTTATAAACACTCTATAATGCGGTTGTAGCTAAAAATAAGATACAACGCAAGTAATATATCATAAAATGAATGATATGTAAAGAAATTTTTATCTTTTTAACTCCATTGGAATTGATATCCACCAGGAAGTTTAATATTACCTGAATCCGACATAAATATTCTATATATTGCAACTGCTAATAATCCTATTGCCATAATTGCAATAACTGCTGCAAGACTTATTGGTTCTCCAGGTCTAATTGAATCTAATTCTTCGATTGATAATTTTGTTTTATCCACTATTTTACCTCCTTACTATACAAGAAGGAGGTAAAATATTTTTTTATCCAATTATTTTATCTTTTTTAAAATTTCTTCTCTTTGAGCTAAATAATTTTTATATTTTTCTTTTTCTAAATTAACTTTTTCTTCACTAGCTTTTGCTAAGAAATTAGGATTATTTAATAAACCTTCACTTCTTTTAATTTCAGAATTAATTTTAGTTAATTGATCGTTTAATTTCTTATTTAATGCGTCTTTATCAATGTTATCATCAATATAAATAGTAGCATTTTCAATAACTAAATTATTCATATCTTTAAAATCATTATCACTAAATTCTAATGATTCTGCAAAAGTGAATCTTTGAATATATTTATCTAATGTCTTTAAATTTAAAGAAGATTTAATCTTTAAAGTTAATTTATGATTTGGTTGTAAAGAGCTTTCAACTTTATATGCTCTTATTTTTTCAATAATATTTCTTAAAGTTTCTACTTTAACTTGAACGTTATTGATGTCTTTATATCCTTTAACACTTGGATAAGTTTCAAGCATAATAGAATCTAAAGATGAAGGTAAATTTGTATAAATTTCATCACTAATAAATGGAGCAAATGGATGAATCATAATACAAATTTCTTTTAAACAAGTAACTAATGTGAAATAAACACTTTCTTTATTATAAGCTTCATCTTGTAATGAAACTTTTGATAATTCAATGTAATAATCACAGAAAATATCATAAACAAAGTCATAAAGAATGGATGAAGCAATACCAAATTCATATTTTTCCATTGCATTTGTTACTTTTTCAATTGTTTCATCAAGTTTTAATAAAACGTATTGATCAAGTTCATTTAAATCATTAAATTCTTTATTTTTAAATTCATAATCACTAGGAATATTCATTAAAGCAAAACGTGCAACATTCCAGATTTTATTTAAATATTGGTTAGCAGCTTTAACTTTTTCTTCGCTATATCTCATATCAAGTCCTGGAGCTGCAGTTGTTGCAAGGAAATATCTTAAACTATCAGTACCATATTCATCGATAACTTTAACAGGATCAATACCATTTCCTAAAGATTTTGACATCTTTCTACCTTGAGAATCTCTAACAATACCATGAATTACAACATCTTTAAAAGGAACTTGATTTGTAAAATGTAATCCTTGGAAAATCATTCTAGAAACCCAGAAGAAAATAATATCATATCCAGTAACTAAACAATTTGTAGGATAATAACGTTTAAAATCTTCAGTTTCTTTTGGCCAGCCAAGTGTTGCAAAAGGCCATAAAGCACTAGAGAACCATGTATCTAAAACATCTTCATCTTGATAATATTCATCATTCTTTCCAGGATTTGTTTTTGAAACTACAACTTGAGTTGGATCATCTTTTTTATACCAAACAGGAATTCTATGTCCCCACCATAATTGACGTGAAATACACCAATCATCAATATTTGAAAGCCATCTTGTTAAAACATTTTCAAATCTAGCAGGATAGAAATTAACTTTATTTTCAGTTTTTTGATTTTCTAAAACTCTATCTGCTAAAGGTTTCATCTTAACAAACCATTGTTTTGATAAAATAGGTTCAACAATAGCGTCACTTCTTTCGCTATGTCCAACATTATGCATGATTTTTTCAATTTTAATTAAATCACCATTATTTTTAATATCGTTTACTAATTCTTCACGACATTTTTCACGACTCATTCCAGAATATTTACCAAGTCCTTCGACCATAGTACCATCAATATTCATAATTACTGGATGAGCAAAACCATATTTTTGACCAATAATGTAATCATTTGGATCATGAGCTGGAGTACATTTCATTGCACCTGTACCAAAAGCAATATCAACATAACTATCAGCAATAACAGGTAATAAATCACCATTTGCAGGATTTATAACGTTTTTACCAACTATATCTTTATATCTTTCATCATCTGGATTTACAACAATACATGTATCACCAAACATTGTTTCAGGACGAGTAGTAGCAATTTCTAAATACTTTTCTTTATCGTTTTCAAATCTATATTTAAAATAGAAAAATGAACCTTCTTCTTCTTTATAATTAATTTCGATGTTACTTAAAGCAGTCTTCATGACTGGATCATAATTAACAATTCTAGTACCTTGATAAATTAATCCTTCATCATATAAAGTTTTAAAAACTGTAAAAACTGCATCTTGGAAGCCATCATCTAAAGTAAATCTTTCTCTACTATAATCAACCATGATACCCATTTTTGCCCATTGAGAATGAATAATATCAGATTTTTCTTCTTTCCAAGCAAAAGCTTCTTTTAAGAAAGCTTCTCTTCCAATATCATATCTTGATTTACCTTCTTCTTTTAATTTAGCATCAACTTTAGCTTGAGTTGCAATACCTGCGTGATCAACTCCTGGAAGATATAAAACATCAAATCCTTTTAATTTTTTATATCTTGCAATAATATCTTGGAAAGTATTATCAATTGCGTGTCCAATATGTAAAACACCAGTAACATTTGGTGGAGGAATAACCATTGCAAAAGGAAGTTTTGATGTATCTCCTGCTTTAAAATATCCAGCATTTTTCCATCTTTCTACTCTACCTTCTTCTATTTCTTTAAAATCATAACGCTTATCTAACATTTTTAGCACCTCTATTTTACATATTCATCTAATTTATTTATAAAACTATTTAATAGTTTAGCATTTTTTATACTAACTAAGAAATAATTATCTTTTTTAAAATCATTAAAGCTATTTGTTAAATTTTTAACTATTTTTGAGCGTTCACTCATATTAGCTTTATCACATTTAGTCATAACACAAATGAATGGGATACTATTTTCTTTAAAGAAATCATAAAGCATGATATCTTCTTCATTAGGTATTCTTCTTGAATCAAGAAGAAATATTACTACTTTTAAATTTTCATTTTGTGTTAAATAATTTTCTAGCATATTACCATAAAATTCATAATCCTTGCCTTTTTCTTTTGAAAAACCATAACCAGGAGCATCAACAAGATAAAAACTATCATTAATTAAATAATAATTTAAAAGTCTTGTGTGCCCTGGTTTACTTGATACATAAGCAAGTTTTGAATTATTAGTAATAGCATTTATGAGTGAAGATTTTCCAACATTACTACGTCCAACAAAAAGGACCTCGTTTAATGATAAACTAGGTGCATCTTTTCTAAAATCTACAACAGATTTAATAAATTTTGCTTTTTTGTAGTAATTTACTTCATTCATAATCTTAACTAATCTTCTTTTTTATCTTTAAAACAAACTTTAATTGCGTCATCTACATTATTCATATAAATGATATTTAAGCCAGTTTTAATTTCTTTTGGTAATTCATCGACGTTTTTCTTATTTAATTTTGGAACAATAATTGTTTTAATTCCACTTCTTAAAGCAGCAAGAGATTTTTCTCTTAATCCACCAATTGGAAGAGCATGACCTCTTAAATTAACTTCACCAGTCATTGCAACGTCACTACTAACTGGAGTTTTACTTAATGCAGAAATAATTGCAGTTGTAATTGCAATACCTGCACTTGGACCATCTTTTGGAACAGCACCTTCTGGAACATGGATATGAATATCATTATTTGTAAATAATTTTGAATCAATTCCATATTTAGAAGCATTTGCTTTAACATAATCTAGAGCAATTGAACATGATTCTTTCATGACATTACCTAAATTACCAGTTAAAACAAGTTGACCTTTACCTTCAAAATAATTGACTTCAATTGGTAAAATATCTCCACCATATTGAGTATAAGCAAGGCCAGTTACAATTCCAACTTGACTTTCTCTTTCTTTTTCAGTGTTATCAAAAATTTCAACACCTAAATATTTTTTAACTTCTTTAACACCAATTGAAACTTTAATTTCTTTTTCATCCTTCTTTAAAGCATCAATAATTGATTTTCTTAAAATAGTACTAACTTTACGTGATAAATCTCTAACGCCAGCTTCACGAGTATATCTTTCAATAATATATTCGATAGCATCTTTAGTAAATTTAACATTTTTTGGATCTAATCCAACATTTTTAGCTTCTTTTCTAATTAAATGTTGTTCGGCAATCTTTTCTTTTTCAAGTAAAGTATAAGAATCAATTGGAATTAATTCTAATCTATCTCTTAAAGGTTCTGGAACATTTTCAAGATAATTACATGTACAAATGAATAAAACGTCACTTAAATCAATTTCTACTTCAATGTAGTTATCTCTAAAATGTGAGTTTTGTTCAGGATCTAAAACTTCAAGTAACGCACTTGATGGATCACCTTTAAATGAATTTTGAGAAATTTTATCAATTTCATCTAAACACATAACTGGATTTTTAACACCAGCTTTAATTAAAGCGCTGATGATTCTTCCAGGTTTACTTCCAACATAAGTTCTTCTATGTCCTCTAATTTCACCTTCATCGCTAACACCACCTAAAGAACATTTAATGAATTCTCTTCCAAGTGCTTTTGCAATTGAAGTTGATAATGATGTTTTGCCTGTTCCTGGAGGGCCAAAGAAACAAATAACTGGAGCTTTTAAATTTCCATTAAGCTTTTTAATTGCAAGATATTCTAAAATTCTATCTTTAGCTTTTTCTAAACCATAATGATCATCATCTAAAACTTTTTTAGAATTATTTAAATCATCATTGTCTTTAGTTTCTTTAACAAAAGGAATCTTAAGTAAAGTATCAAGATAATCTAAAATTAAACCATATTCTAAAGTTCCTTGAGGAATTGAATTAAGTCTTGATAATTCATAATTTACTTTTTCTTTAACGTTTAATGGTAAATTTAATTTTTCAACTTTATCCTTAATTTTATCTTCTTCACTTGTAGCACCATCGTTTAATTGTTCTTTAATTGCACGAAGTTGTTCTCTTAAATAATATTCTTTTTGTTGTTTTTGAGTATTTTCTTGTAATGTTTTTTGAACTTCTGAATCAACCTTATTTCTTAATTTAATAATTTCAAAATCTTGAATTAAAAGTTCAATTCTTGTAATTACATCTTTTGCTTCTAATAAATCTTGTTTTTTACTTGCTTCAATTTGTAAAGCATTAGAAAAAAGATAAGATAAATCTAAAGCATTTAACCCTTTTTCAATTTGATCATAGAATTTCTTTGGTTGTTTACCAAATAATTTTTCTAAAGAATCATTTTTAAAATATTCAGATAATTTTTCAACGTAAATTTGCTCTTTATTTTGATCATTTCCAGTAACATCTGGATAATCCTTTGCTAATGCGAATATAGTTTTATCTTTAATTTGGATTTCACTAATTAAGACTCTTGCGTATGGATGTAAGGATACTCTTAACATATTGTTATAAGTATCTTGTTTTAAAATTCTACATTTAGTAGCAACACAATAAATATCACTAATACCATCAATATCTTCTTTTTTAGGATCTTTTTGGCAAGTAATATATAAATCCTTTTTATTTCCTATAGCGTCTAAAAGAGAGTTTTTAGAAAACTCTCTTTCAACATAAACTATATTATCATTATTTGGGTAGAGGACTAAACCTCTTGTAACTAGGATAGGCAATAATTCTTCTTTAATTTCATTCATTATGAATATGTCCTCCTTAATAATAAATATAAGTTAATTATTTTTCTTCTTTAACTTCTTTTGCTTCTTCTTTTGCTTCAGGAGCAGCATTTCCTAAGTTATTTAATAAAATAAAGTTTTCAACTTTATTTTGGTATAAATTGCTAACTAAGCCTTGTTCATTAGCACCTAAAATCTTTTTGATTTCTTCTTTTTTCATACCATATCTAGCAGCTAAATTTTCATAATATGCATCAACATCACCTTTTGTAATAGTTAAATGTTCATCAGCACCAACTTGATTTAAAACTAAGAATTCTTTAATTCTATTTAAAGCAGCTTCTTTTAAGTTTTCTTCAAATTTAGCATCATCTAAACCTGTGATTTGTTTATACATATCAAATGTTAAACCATTTTGTTCAATTTGAGCAATTGTTTCTTTCTTTGAATTTTCCATTTCAGCAGCGATTAATTTATCACTGATTTCGAATTCAGCACCTTTAACGATTTCTGCCATTAATTCAGCAAATTGCTTATTTTTTGCATCTCTTGTTTTAGCACTTAATAATTCTTGTTTTTTGTGATTTTTGAATTCTTCAACATTACTAACGCCAGCTAAGCCTAATGATGCAACAAATTCATCATTTAATTCTGGTTCTTTTTTAGCTTTAATTTCGTGAACCATACAGACGAATTTTGCTTTTTTACCAGCTAATTCTTTAATATATTGTTCTGGGAATGTAATTTCAACATCTTTCTTTGATTCTGGTAAAACACCAACTAATTGTTCTTCAAATCCAGGAACAAATTGATTACTACCTAAGACTAATGAATAGTTGTCAGCACTTCCACCTTCAAATTCTTTTCCATCAACATAACCTTTGAAATCAAATACAACAGTATCACCCATTTGAGCTGCTTCTTCTTTTAAAACGAGTTCAGCATTATCTTTTAAAGATTGGTTAACTGCTTTTTCGATTTCTTCATCAGTAACTTCAACTTTATCCATTGGAATTTCAATTCCTTTGTATTTACCTAATTTACATGTTGGAACAGTATAAATTGTAAATTTTAAAGTTAAACTATTATCTTTGAAATCTGTACAATCAACAGTTGGTTGGAAGTTTGGAGTTAAATTGAACATTTTTAAAACTTCTTGATATGCTGGATTGACTGATTGATTAATTGTTTCATTTGCTAAATCTAAAGGTGAGATTAATTTCTTTGCGAGATCAATTGGAGCTTTACCTTTTCTAAAACCTTTAATTGTAACCTTTTCGACTAATTTTGCTAATGCTTTTTCACCAGCAGCTTTATAAGCGTCACCTGTAACTTCACATGTAACTTCATAAACTGATGGGGATACTTTTTTTAATTCAGTTGCCATATTTATTATTATTTCCTCCGTAAACAATTGAAATTTTTTATCAAGACACAACTAGATACCCTCTAGAGACTGTCTAGCATAAAATATACCACAAATTAATACTTTTTTTAAGTAAATTATGCAATATTTTAAAAACAGTTAAGATTTAATATCTTATCTACTATTTTATTGATAGTTTTTTTATTAAAATTTATTCCATTTAATAAATTATCTTCTGAATAATCTGCTGAAATTGAAACGTAGGATGCAATAATTGATGCAACATAAACATTAAATAATTCTTGATTAGAAAAGAATTCTGGTAGATTAATCATGATGTAAGGTACAAATAAGTTATTAAAAATTTGAGCAACACTAATATTTTTTTCTTCTTCTTTAACCTTATTTAAATAAAAAGAAACTTCTTTTAAATATTCAGTGTATTTAGAATCATAATCTTTTGGATTAATAAAATATAATTTTCCATTATTGTAAAAAGATAATCTTTCATCGTATCTTCTTGTTACAAGTTGTACAAATAGCATCGCTTTTGCGTAATCATATTCTTTTCGATTTTTAAAAGCTTCTGCAAGAATTGTATTACCACTAAAAAGATCAGTTTTACTTTCAAGTTCTTTTAAATCATTTAATCCTAAAAATACTTTATTTAAAGATTCATCAGTTAAATTTTTATAGATTGTTTGAATATCAAAACGCATATTTTGCTTATTATTTAAATAATCTTTTTGTTTCTTTAGAATTAAAAATTCATTAGGTAATCCTTGAATATTTTCTAAAGTAATAACGTTTTCATATGGTAAATTCTTAACTTTTTCATAAAATTCATTGAATTCTAATTCTTTATCTAATTCAATCATTAATTCCATTACCATATGAGTATAATCTTTAAAATTATAAATAATTAAATCTTTAAAATTATCCATTAATAATTTATATGCTTCATTATATTTTTCTAAAGATATTAAAGTATCTGCTTCTTTCATTAATAAAGAAGCATTTTTATTTTCTTTAACGTCACTTTTTATTTCATATAATTTATAAATTTTATCACTCATTGTTTTCCCTCAACTTATTATATAAAGTTAATGCAACATTATCAGGTAATATTTGTTCAAGTTCAATTAATGTTGCTTTTTTTAAATCTTCTAGCGTTGGATACGCTTTTAAAAGATCTTCTTTTCTTTTTTCACCAATTCCATTTATATCATCAAAAACAGATTTAAACATATTCTTACTTCTTTTCTTAATATGAGTAGAAATTGCAAATCTATGAATTGAATCTTGCATTTTAGTTAAAAACAAGAATAATTCATTATCATTTAAAGGAATCTCTTCATAATTAGAATTCATTAACGCTCTTGTTCTATGTTTATCATCTTTAACTAATCCACATAATGGAATATTAATATTTAATTCTTTAAATACATTATTTGCAACTTCAATTTGATTTTTACCACCATCAAGAATGATTAAAGAAGGAAAATTAGATTTTTCTTCTTTTAATCTTGAATATCTTCTTGTTAAAACTTCCTTCATTGAAGATAAATCATCTTTTTTATTAATAGAATTAATATTAAAAACTCGATTATATTTCTTATTTTCTTCTCCATTTATATAAGTTACCATAGCACCAATTGCATTTGTGCCTTGTAAATGGGAATTATCAAATAATTCAATAACTCGAGGGTAATCAATTTTTAATAAACCTGCTAATTCATTTAATAAATATTCATTATCTTTCTTTAAAGACTTGTAATGGAAGAAATTACTTAAATTTTCTTTAGCATTCAACACACTATTATTAATAATTTCTAAATATTTTCCACCTTGAGTTAAAATAATTTTAGTATCTAAATTACTTTCTAATTCTTCTTTTATAAATAAAGAAGATGTAATAATTTCACTAGGAAGTGGGATTGATAAATAATATTGAAGTAAAATATTTAAAATAAATTCATTATTATCACCAACTATTTCATAATTAAAATCTTTTTTACCAATTAACAAACCCTTTCGATAAATTAAAATATTAATTGAAACATAATTATCCGAAATATAAAACGCAATAAAATCGCGGTCTACATT
>CAVGUB010000004.1:17985-28576 GCA_963632375.1 Phocaeicola dorei
CTACATTATCAAAAAATTCTACATTTTGTTTTTCATTAATATAAAGTAAGGAATCTAATTTATTTTTGTAAGTTAATGCGTTTTCAAAATCTAAATTAGATGAATAATAATTAATTTTATCTTTAATTTTCTTAATTAATTCATCATTATTACCTTTTAAAATATTATTTATTTCATCAATAATTTTATCATATTCTTCCTTTTTAACTTCATTAATACAAGGTGCTAAACATTCATGCATATGGTAATAAAGACAACTTGATTTACCTACATTTTTGCATTTTCTTAAAGGAAATAAAGAATTAATAATATCAATTACTTCAAATGCACTTCTACTATTAGGATATGGTCCATAATATTTAGATTTTTTATTTTTAAGTCTTCTTGCAATTCCAATATAAGGATCTTTTATATTAGTATGTAATTCAATATAAGGATAATGTTTATCATCCATTAACATAATATTATATTTTGGATGATTTTTTTGAATTAAATTCATTTCTAAAATTAAAGCTTCTTTTTCACTTTGAGTAATAATAGTTTCAAAATATTTTACATGTGAAACCATCGCTTTAGTTTTACCTGTATGTTCATTCAAAAAATATTGAGACACTCTATTTTTTAAGTTTTTTGCTTTCCCAATATAAATAATTTCATCCTTTTCATCATGCATCAAATAGCATCCTGGAAGATTAGGTAATAAATCTATTTGATTTTTTATTAAATCAGTCATTTTTTAATTTAACAATTGTTGCTCCATTTCCTCCATTTGTTTCATTTCCAAGCGAAAATGATTCTACAAATGAGTTTTTTCTTAATTCTTGATGTAATGCTTCTCTTAATTTTCCACTTCCAAATCCATGGATAATTTTAACATTACTTAATTTTTTATTATATGCTTCTGCTAAATAATCTTTTAAAGCTTCTACCCCTTCATAAGTATGATATCCAATTAAATTTAAAGATGAAGAAATTTGTTTTGCATTTAAAATTTTATCATCAATATCAATACTTGAAATCTTTTTAGTAGGATTTGCTACCTTAATTTTCTTTAAATTATCAAGTGTAGTTTGGAAAGTAAATCCTGAATCATCAATAACTTTGACTTTATTTTTACGAATATCACTGATAACTCCACGAGTTTCAATGTTTTTAATTAAAACACTATCACCAACATTTAAAACTTCATTTTCTGTATTTTCTTCAATTGAAATTTTAGATAATTTTTCTAAAGCTTTTTTAGCATTCTTTTCTTTAACAAATTCATCATAAATATGATTAATTTCACGATATTTTTTATCCAAAATCTCATCAAAATCATTGATTTTTTGTTCTTTTAGTTTAGTTTCTCTAATTGATAATTTATTCTTTTCTTTATCAATATCACTTTGAACTTTAGACATTTTGATTTCGTATTCTTTAAGTTTTTCTTCTTTTTTAACGATTTCTCTTTCTTTTTCTTCTAAAAGTTCTAATCGACGAGTTTCATCACTCATATAATTTTCTTCAAAAATAACTTTAGCGTCATTAATGATATCTTGAGCAATACCAAATTTATTTGCAATTAAAAATCCATAACTCTTACCACTTACTCCTAAAATAAGCTTAAAAGTAGGTTTAATTTTCTTTTCGTCAAAAATAAAAGATGCATTTAAAACATTTTTATTATCAAGTCCAAACTTTTTAAGTAAGGTGTAGTGAGATGAAATAATAGAAATTACTTTCTTTTCAATTAAATATTTAGAAATTGCAATTGATAAAGCTTCTCCTTCTTTTGGATCAGTACCATTACAAAGTTCATCAAATAAAATTAAATCTTTATTAGTAACATTTTTTAAAATATAAGAAATATTTGAAATATGCGAAGAGAATGTACTTAAATTAGATTCAATTGATTGATTATCTCCAATATCTAAATAAATATTATTAAAAATACCAATTTCACTATCTTCTGCTACATTTAAAGGTATTGCAAGTTTTGTAAGATATGCTAAAGTACCAATCGTTTTTAAAGCAACAGTTTTACCACCTGCATTTGGACCACTAATTAACATTAATGTTTTATTCTCACCTAAAATAAATGTGTTTGGAACACAAATATTTTTATCAAGTAATGGATGTTTTGCACTCTTTAAATTGATAATTTGTTTATCACTAATTTTAGGAATAACACATTCATATTCTTTAGCGTATTTTACTTTACTTAATAAATAATCAATTTCACCAATTGAATTATTATTTAAAATTAATTGAGAAGCATCAAAAATAATAAATGTTTTAAATTCATCTAAAATTTTATTAATTTCATCTCTTTCTTTTAATTCTAATATTGATTTATCATTTTCAAGTTCTGCAATTTCAAATGGTTCAATGTATGTTGTTTGACCACTATAAGAAATATCTTGAACAACACCAGGAATTGATCTTTTTAAAGAAGTATTAACTGGTAAAACAAAATGTCCATTTTTAATTTGGTAATTATCTCCAGTGATTTTATCTTTATTTAAAGATAATAAACTTCCAATTTGTTCATGGATTCTTTTATCAATATTTCTAATATCTTTTCTGATTTTTCCTAAAGTAGGACTTGCACTATCTAAAATTTCTCCATTATTAGAAAATGTTTTATTAATCTTATCGTATAATTCTAAATTAGGTTTAATTTTAGTAAATAATTCTTCTACATATAAAAATCTTTCATTTAATTTCTTATAAAAAACATTTAAGTCATAAGTAGATTTAATTTCATCTCTTAAAAGCATAATTTTATCTTCACTTAAAAATTTACCTGCTTTTAAAGATTTAATTTCTTCACTCATATCAAGTTTAGAAAAAATAGGGAAATTTCCTTTTAAAGAATAAATCCTGCTAATTTCATCTATCTTAGTGTATTCTCTTACTAAACTTTTCTTATCGTTAAAAGTTTTATAACTATATAAAATATTTTTACCTTTTAAAGTTAATATATAATGATTAATTAATTCAATTACTTTATCAATTTCTAATACATCTTTTGTTTTTTTCATACCTTATTATTTTATCATTTTAGAAGATATAAAAAAATTATTTAATAAATTTAAATATTAGAAATTTTAATTGTTCATAAAAAATGCCTTATTTATCGATATTTATTAGACCTTAATTAATAAATTTTCTTATTTTAATTTTTAAAATGTGGTATAATATTTTTAATGATTACAATAAAAGTTAATAAAGAAACACTAAATATAATCGAAAATGATTATAAAGATTTTATAACTGATCGCAATATCGGTTATATTCTTTTTGTTATTAAAAAGGATGATACAATCATCACTGCTTACGATAATAAAAAAGGTGCTAATTTTAGTGTTACTTTTCAAGGAAAAAACCCATATGAAATGGCAAAAGTTTATTCAGGAAATCAAATTGTTCCAAAAAAGAATAAAGAAGATAAAGAATCACCTTTCTTTATTGATTGCAAAGCACAAATTGGAAGTGATGAAGTTGGAACTGGCGATTTTTTAGGTCCAGTTGTAGTTTGTGCTGCTTTTGTAGATGAAGAAACAATGAAAGTTATTAATGAATATCACATTGTAGATAGTAAAAAACTTAAAGATGCTGATATTTTAAAAGTAGTTCCACTTCTTCTTCAAAAAGTTTTTTATGAAGTTAAAATTTTATCTATTGAAAAATACAATAACGCTGTTAAAAAAGGATTTAATTTAAATGCAATAAAAGCAATTTTACATAATCATGTCTTATTAACATTACATAAAAGATGTCCTTATGTTTCAAATATTTATGTTGATCAATTTACTCCAGAAGATAAATATTATGAATATTTAAAAGGTGTAAAAAATGTTCAAAAAGATATTGTTTTTAAAGAAAAAGGAGAAACTTATTTCCCAAGTGTTGCCCTTGCAAGTTGTTTATCTCGTTATTTTTTCTTAAAAGAAATTGAAAAAGTAAATGAAAAATATAAAGTTAAAGTACCTTTAGGTGCTGGAGAAAAGGTTGATAAATTTGCTCAAGCATTCGTTAATAAATTTGGAAAAGAAGAATTTGATAAAATTTCCAAAACATCATTTGCAAATTATAAAAAGCTGAAGTTTTAATTCTTCAGCTTTTTTAATACTTCTTCAAAATATTTTGGAAGTGGTGCTTCTAAAGAAATCAATTCTTTAGAACGAGGATGAGTAAAAGTTAACCTATAAGCGTGTAATAATTGACCTTCATTATATAAAGAACATTCTCCTCCATATAATTTATCTCCAGTTAAAGGATGATTAATACTAGACATATGTACTCTAATTTGATGAGTTCTTCCAGTTTCTAAAGTACAATCAATTAAAGTATTATTTTTATATCTATTTAATACTTTAAAATGAGTAACTGCATCTTTTCCATTAACTTTATCAATTGCCATTTTTAAACGATTACTTTTATCTCTTCCAATTGGTCCAATGATTTTTCCACTTTCTTCTTCAATTATTCCATCAACAAGTGCAATATATTCTCTATGCATTGAATGATCTTTTAATTGATTTGCAATATCGTTATGTGCAAAATCATTTTTACAAATAAGTAATAATCCAGATGTATCTTTATCAATACGATGTACAATTCCTACTCTATTTAATCCATTAACTTTAGATAATTGAACTTTATTATAAATTAATGCATTAACTAATGTATCTTCAAAATGTCCACTTCCTGGATGTACTACTAATCCTTTTGGTTTATTAATTACTAAAACATCATCATCTTCATAAACAATATCAAGTTCATATTCATATGGTTTTAAATCCATATTAGTAGGTTTTTCTTCATATTCATATGTAATTTCATCATTTTCTTTTACTTTATATGATGGTGAAACATTTTTAGAATTAACGAAAACTTTCTTATTTTTAATTAAATTAGAAAAATATTCCCTTGAATAATCTTTATCTAAAAGTGCTAAAGCTTTATCAAGTCTTAAAGTTTCAATATTTTTATTTACAATTATTGTTTTCATTTTCTAATTATTCTTCACTAGAAGTACTTTCTTCTTTTTTAATATCTTGAACTGCATCTGGATCTTCACTTGCTTCAAGATCAGTTTCTGCAACTTTTACTTTTTCTTCATCATCACCTTTAAAAATATCAATGATTAATAAGATTACAATGATAAAAATACCAACTACTAAAACACTATCTGCAAAATTGAATACTCCAAATCCAGGAATAAGAGGAGAAATATCAATAAAATCAATAACTCCACAAGGTGTTCCCCAATAGAAAGTTCTATCGATTAAGTTACCTAAATTTCCACCATAAATTAAAGCAGAAACTGCAATAGCAACTTTAGAAAATTTACCTTGTTTATTAACATGATATGCAACATAAAGTGGTAAAACAAAGAAAACTACCCATGAAATAATAATGAATAAAATTCTACTCCAGAGCATATTTCCACCAACTCCAAAAGCAGCACCATTATTAGTTAATAAAGTAAATTTTAAAAATCCAGAAATAACAGTAACTGAATTACCACTTTGAGATGGTAAATCAGTTCCTGAAATTACTCTTGATGTTAATGGACCAAGTTGACTTACTGCAATCCATTTAGTAATTTGATCAATCGCTGCAAGTAAAACACTTATAACAAGAAACCAAATCCAAGCAACTTTATAAGTTTTAACTACTTCTTTAAGATTTTTAAACATCTTGGACATAAGCATTCTCCATCTAATTCAGTAATATCTTTTTCATCAAAATAATTCCAACATCTAGTACATTTTTTACCAGTATGATGAGATACTTTAACAAAACATACTTGTCCTTTGTTTTCATTTAATTCATCATTAAATGAAACTTCACTAACAATAAATAATCTTGCAAGTTCTTCTTTTGAGAATGATTTTAAGATTTCTTTAGCATTTTCATCAA
The DNA here is from genome assembly GCA_963632375.1 of Phocaeicola dorei. GTDB lineage: Bacteria > Bacillota_I > Bacilli_A > RFN20 > CAG-826 > Onthovivens. Next base: position 23,899 of record CAVGUB010000004.1, read on the forward strand.
ATACATTTAATTCAAGTTTAGCTTCTTGAGAAGATTTAATAACTTGAGCGTTTCTTGCAACTTCAATTTGTTTTAAGCAATCATCTCTTAAAGATTTAATTTTTGAATATTCTTCAAGTAATTTCTTATCAAAATTATTACTTCTTGTAACCATTGGATAAAGCATTACATTATCAAATTCTTTAAAATCATAGAATGAATTAACTTCATCCATTGTAAATGGTAATACTGGGTTTAATAAAATCATTAATGTTCTTAAAACTTCATTTAAAACTTTAACAATTTGTTTACGTCTTAAAGATTCTTTATCTTCGCAATATAAAACATCTTTTGCAATATCTAAATAGAAAGATGATAAATCACTACTTACAAATGACATTAATTTATTCATACCATTTAAGAAATTATATTTATCAAATGAATCTAAATATTCATTTTTCATTTCTTCAAGTTTTGCAAGAATAAATAAATCTACTTTTTCAGTAATTTCAATTTTTTCATTCTTATTATATGTAGAAATATTACCTAATAAGAATTTAAATGTATTTCTAATTTTACGATATTGTTCACTGATTGTTTTAACAATACCTTCACTAATTCTAACATCTTGTTGATAATCAACTAAAGCAGCCCAAAGTCTTAAAGTATCAGCACCATAAACATTAATAATCTTTAATGGATCAATACCATTTCCTTTAGATTTAGACATCTTTTCCCATTTATCATCCATAACGAATCCATGAGAAACACATTCTTTATAAGGAGAAACTCCATTAACACCAACTGATAAAATTAATGATGAGTTAAACCAACCTCTATATTGATCACTTCCTTCTAAATATAAATCAGCAGGATATTTTTCGCCTCTTTCTCTTAATACTCCATTCCAAGAAGATCCACTATCAAACCAAACATCCATAATGTCTTTTTCTTTTGTAAAAATGCCATTTGGAGAGTGTGAATTTTTGTATCCTTCAGGTAATAATTCTTTAACATCTTTTGTATACCAAGCATTACTACCTTCTTTTCTAATAATTTCTTCAATATGATCAAAGACTTCTTTTTCTAAAATTGGAGTTTCATCTTCACAATAAATAATAGGAAGTGGAACACCCCATGCTCTTTGACGTGAAATACACCAATCAGCTCTATCTTTAATCATATTAACCATACGAGTTTCACCCCATGCTGGTTGCCATTTAACGTTATGAATTTCTTTAATTAAATCTTCTCTAATTGGTTCAATTGAACAGAACCATTGTTTTGTTGCTCTAAAAATAACTGGTTTATGTGTTCTCCAATCATGTGGATATGAGTGAACAATATCTTCTTCTTTTAATAAATGTCCATTTTCTTCTAAGATTTTTAAAACTTCAGCATTTGCATCTTCATAGAATAATCCAGCAAGTCTTTCACCACAATCACTAGTTAATTTACCATGTTCATCAACAGGACAATAAGGTTTAATGTTATATTTTAAACAAACTAAATAGTCATCCATACCATGTCCTGGAGCAATATGAACTAAACCAGTACCACTATCACTTGTAACATAATCACCTAAAATTAAAACTGATTCTCTATCATAGAATGGGTGATTACATTTAATTCCTTCAAGTTCACTACCTTTAAATGTTTTAACTAATTCACAACTTGTTAAACCTAATTTTTCAACTAATTGATCTTTTAATTCAACTAAGAATACTAATTTGCCAATATTTGTATCAAATAATCCATATTCAAAATTTGGATGAGCACAAATTGCAAGGTTTGCAGGTAATGTCCAAGGTGTTGTTGTCCAAATAACAAACTTAGCATCATTTGGGACTACTCCTTTTCCATCTTTACAATCAAAACTAACAAAAATTGTGTAAGCTTTAACATCTTGATATTCAATTTCAGCTTCTGCTAAAGCACTTTCACTTGATGGACTCCAATAAACTGGTTTTAATCCTTTATAAATTAAACCTTTTAAAGCCATTTCAGCAAAACAATGAATTTCGTCAGCTTCAAATTCTTTAAGTAATGTTAAATATGGATGATCATAATCTCCTAAACATCCAAGTCTTTTAATATCTGCTTTTTGTCTTTCAACTTGAGTTAATGCGTATTCATAGCATTTTTCTCTAAATTCAACAAGTGGAGTTGTTTTTCTATTAACACCACTTTTTGTAACCATGTTTTCAATTGGAAGACCATGTGTATCCCAACCAAAAATAAAGTCAGTTTTATATCCAGACATATTTTTGTATCTAATAACAAAATCTTTTAAAAGTCTATTTAACATATGTCCACAATGCATTGCTCCATTTGCGTATGGAGGACCATCATGAAGCATAAATTCTAAATCTTTGTTTTCATTAACTTTAGAATAGATGTTTTGTTCATCCCATTTTGCTAAAACTTTAGGTTCTTTAACATTTAAATTACCTCTCATTTCAAATCCAGTTTTAGGCATTAAAAGTGTTTCTTTAACTTCCATTTTCTTCTCCTATAAATAAAAAAGTCCTTAGAAAAATAATTTTCTAAGGACGAATTACCGCGTTACCACCTTAGTTATTAAGTAAAACTTAATCCCTTAATTAAAGTGTTTTTTAAATAAAATAAAGTGATACCTCTATATTTAAATTAAGTATTTTCACCATCCATACTTTCTCTACAAACTTAAAATATAAAGACTTGTCTTTATATATAAATATTACAATATTTTAAATATTTTTTAAATAAAAAACTTACAAATTGATATTTTCTTTTATTTCATATGATTTTTCATCTTCTTTATTTTTGAATATCAATGATTCCTTAGCATTTACAATTTCAATTCGTAATAACATTTCTGGAATATCTTTGTTTGATCCAGAAAGTATCATTACTAAAAGATTTAAGAATAATAATCCAATAGTTAATATGATAAAAGAATATCTTGAGAAGAAAATAATTCCTAAAATAGGTAAAATAAATAAAATTATCATTCTAAATATGGTTTTAATAACGTTAACTTCATATCCATTTTTAGAATTTACATGTCCTAAAGAGAAAATTTTTTCCCCTAAAGTCGATCTTTCTTTATTAGATAATGGAATTATTAAATAAATCACACTTATAGAAATAATTGATCCAATCGCCCTTGAAATTACTTTATACCAATAATTTGAAACAAAAGCGTTTCGATAAGTTAAATTATATTCTTTTAATAATTCTTTTAAATTATTGTAAGAAGTATAAAAGAGATCAGACATATTTTTCTCATATGTTTTCCCACTTCCTTCTACTTTTTTTGCAATTACATCATAATTAAAAGTTTTATCTTCATTTTGGATATATTCAAAATAAGATGTTTTATATGTATCAAGCGTTGCTACTGTTGGAAGTCCTAATACTAAAACATTATAAATATGAATTATTGAATAATCTAAAGAATATGTTTTTTTAAAATCTTTTTTGATCTCTTCACTATATTTATTAAAATAGAAATCTTGAACAACTGTTTCATATTTAGAATATTCTAATCCACTTTCTAAATTTAAATTATATTCATTTAAAGTATTATTTATTATTTCATTATTTTGATTATAATGGAATCCAGTATTAAAAATACCATATAAAGATACAAAATATAAACTAATTGTACCAATTCCTATAAATAATAAATCTAACAAATATGAAAAAATATGATGTAATATATATCCTTTTTCAATTCTTACTTTTTTATCCATTTAAATTACCTGCTTTTCTATTTAAAAAATACGCCTCTTCTTTCTCATTTTTAAAAATAATCGAATTTGAAGAATCAATTACAACTGATCCTGCACAAAAATCATGAATACATCTTCTTTTCTTAGTAAAAAGCATCATAGTATATGTAATTAAGAAAACGCCTCCAAAAGTTGCAAATGATAAAATAACTTCAACTATCAAATAAACAAGCCATCTTATAATTAGCTTAGTTTTTTTAAACTCATAACCATTAATATCAACAAGTCCTAATTTTAAAATATGTTTCCCAATGGTTTTACTTTGAGGAGAAAATAAAGGTATTAAAAATTCAAAAATAAATGAATAAATCGCTAAAACAATTAAAATATAAGATAAAGCTGAAAGCATTAATGTCTGATTTTTATTTGTTAATTCATTAACTTTGGAATTAGAAATCATATTTTTACAAGCAGTATCAAATACATTTAAGAAATAATTAATTGTAATAGATTCTTTTGATTCATCAATTAATGTAAAAGTATGCAAACTTGAATCATATTCTTTAATATTTGATTCTTCATTTCCTACTTTTAAAATATCTTTTTCATAAGAAGATAAATTATAATTTGTATTTCCACCAAAATCGCTATATCTAATTGTGTAATATTCATACAATGTTTTAGTTAATGAAACATTTTCGTATTTAGTACCATTGAAAGTTAAAGTAGATGAATATAAATCGCTAACTTTTTTAAATGTTCCTATTGTAGATTTCGCACTATAATTTCCTTTTTTATCAACAAAAAATAAATCACTATTTTCATATAAAGTGACTATTTCTCGAGAATTGTTATCGAATTCTGTTTTATTAAAAACGCGAGGATATATAAAAGGAAAAAATGTAAAAATAGTTGTCCCAAATAAAATAATTAAATCTATGAATCTAGCTAAAATTCTTTTTCCTTTTTTAGCAAGTAATATT
>CAVGUB010000005.1:0-1041 GCA_963632375.1 Phocaeicola dorei
GTTCAACTATTTTTTCTTTAAATATAGGATCATTTCCAAAATTTGATCCAAGATAAACCGCTATATTCATTTATACTCCTTAATTTATCACAAATATTTAATTATTAATCATTTATGCTTTATTTTTTCTTTCTTTTAGTATTAATTCAAATTCATTAATTAAAGATTCTTTAATTCCTTTAGGTAAATCACTATTTCTAGCTTGTTTTAATGCATCTTCAACATCAAAATTTTGATCCCTAAACATCTTTTTCATACCATCTCCAATACCTAAAGTAATTTCATTAACATCTACTTTTGGAGTAATTTTAATCATTTCTTGAGGAGACCATCCTTTATTTTGATACATTTTTGTATTATTTGTGCATTTCATATAAAGATCTAGAAATTTTTGAGCATCATTTTTATCTTTAACAAAAAATCCCATTTTTTCAAACATATCAAAAGGATTTTTATTAGTAATTTTAGAATCTACTCTATTTTTGGAATGTAAATACATAACATATGAAGTAGCATAAGCTTCTTTGTTTTTAGAGTTATTTCTTTTAGTTAAATATTTAATTAATTGACTATAATAATCATTTTCTTTTTCAGTCATGTAGTTTGAAACAGAATATTTTAATAAATCTTCTTTAGTTTTAGGAACGTATAAAGTTTTTCCACCTCTTGCGTCTATAACATCGTTTATTTCATCTTCACTTAAAAAGTCATTAATCAAATAAAATTTATTAGGCATATTAATTATTTTAGCTACAAAATAATCTCTTTTAGGTTTTTCTAATATCTTTTTAAGTTGAGCTAAAATTTCTCTTTTAGTAACTTTATTAAAATATTGGTTTAATAAATAATGAATTTCATCACTATTAATTACTCCATATAAATTACTCATTGCTTTAAATAATTCGTTGTATTCTTTTTGAGTTATAACGTTTCTTACTTTCTTTTCCATACTTAAATTTTATTATATTTAGCAATAAATTAATATATAAATTCATTAAAAAACTCTAGCGATTAAAACTAGAGTTAATAATTTATGCTTTA
>CAVGUB010000005.1:1051-11696 GCA_963632375.1 Phocaeicola dorei
ATCTAATTCATTGATTCTTTCTAAAGCATCACTTGCATTAACGTTATGATTTTCAATAATGTCTTTAAAACTTGCACGTATTGCATCTTGAATATCCTCAATATCTTTTTTAGGAGCGTTCTTTAAAAGCTCATTAGGAGACCATCCCTTATTTGCAAACATTTTAGTGTTATTAGCACAATTCATATATAATTTAATAAATTTTTGAGCGTCGTTTTCATCCTTTATATGTATATTTAATTGCTCTAATTTACTAAACATATTGACTTCATTAGTACTTTTATCCACTTTATTCTTACAAAATAAACTCAATGTAAAGAATTTAGCATTTCTTTCTTTATCTTTCTCCTTATTTCTTTTTGCTAAATACTTTATCATTTGAGAATAAAATTCTTCTTCTTTTGAAGTCATGTATACATCGTTAGTGTATTTTAATAAATCTTCCTTAGTTTTAGGGACATATAAAATCTTATCATTTCTTTGATTAATGATTCTTCGAGTGTACATTTCATCTAATACATTAATGATTAAATATAATTTACCATCTTCCTTATTAGGTATCTTTCTTATAACATAATCCTTTACAGGATTATCCATAAGTCTTTTAAGTTCTTTTTCAACTTCTTCTTTAGTGATTTCTTCATAGTAATGTTTCAATAAGTAATGGATTTCATCACTAGTTATAATTCCATATAAGTTACTCATTGCTTTAAACAAATTATTATATTCTTCTTGTTTAATGACATTTTTTTCTTCTAACTGCATATCTTATTGTATTACATTTAAAAGAAATATTAAATTAAATATTTAGTCCGCTTAAATCTAAAGTCAATTTATTTGATTTAAATTCTTTAGATTTAAACATCATAATCATATAAATTGGAAGATATAATACTTTATCATTTCTTGATACATTATTATTTGATAATACAATAGCATTATTGATTTGATATTCTTTATTAGTTAAAAGATTTCTTAATGCATTATGTTTTTTATAATCCTTTCCAGATTTAACCTCAATTGGTAAAACATTTCCTTTATATTCAATTAAAAAATCAATTTCTCCTTGTTTTTTACTATTAAAATAAAATGTTTTAAATCCATGAGAATTAAGTTCTTGTGCTACAAAGTTTTCAAATATTGCACCATAATTTATATCTTTTTCTCTAGTAAGTAATTTAGTTTGAATTTCTGTATCCATAAGTTCAAATGCAAGCAATCCAACATCGCTAGAAAATAATTTAACAAATCTGCTATTTGCTCCTATTTCTAATGGAATTTTTGGTTCATCTACACTTAAAGTTGTGATTGCAATACCTGCTTTTTTAAGCCACATAAAATCATCTTGAATATTTTTAATTTCCTTTTTATCTCCAAGATTATCAAGATTAAACCTTTTATTTTTGCTATTTAATTCTTTAGGGAGATTTTCAAATATTGCTTCCAAATGAACTTTTTGATCTATCGATGCATATTGAGTAATATCTTTTTTATAAAATCTTATTATCTTTTCTTGAACTTCATTAACTTTTTTAGTGTCGTTTGTTTTTAAAAAAGTATCAACTACTTCAGGCATACCTCCAATTATTAAATATTTATAAAAAGCATCAATAATTCTTTCATGAATATATTTATCAACTTCCTTTTCTTGTTCAAAACATTCTTTTAAATAATTAAAAACATTATCTTTTAATCCGCTTGCACTTATAAATTCTTCAAAATCTAAAGGAAACATTTCAATTTCACGAATATAACCAACTGGCCAAGAAACAATATTATTTAATTCGACTCCAAGTAATGATCCTGAAAATATAAATCTATATTTACCATCTTGAATTAAGAATTTAGAAAGCGTAATAAGGTCACATCCTTTAGCATGTTGGATTTCATCAAAAAAGATTAAAGTTTTTCCTTCAATTAAATTAGCATCTTTAAAAGTACTTAATTTAAAATAAAAATCATTAATATCTTTAACATTTTCTAAAATTTTAATCCATTCTTTGTGTTCAAAAAGATTTATTTCAATGTAACTTTCAAAATGTTCTTTTCCAAACTCTCTAATAAAATATGTTTTTCCTACTTGTCTTGGTCCAGTTACAAGTAAAGCATCCTTACTATTTAACCAATCTATAAATTTACTTTCTATCTTTCTTTTTAGCATTATAAATCACCTCTTAAATTTTCTATCCCTATTATAATTTCTTTTTGGAAATTTTCCAACCTTAAAAACATATAAAATTGGAATTTTTCCAACTTTTTCTTGGAAATTTTCCAACCATAATTTTATATCAAAACGGAAATTTTCCAACTTATTCTTGGAAATTTTCCAACTTTTTAGGAATTGTATAAACAGTGTATTGTTTGTATACTAACAATATATTAAAATAAATCAAAGGAGATATTTTATAATGGCAAATACAAATATAACAATAAGAATTGATGAAAAATTAAAATCAGATTTACAAGAATTATTAGAAAAATTAGGTTTAGATATGACTACATTTTTCATTATGACTGCAAAGCAAGCTGTAAGAGAACAAGCAATACCATTTCATCCAAGCTTAAATGCTGGAATATATAGTGAAAAAGCGTATGAATTTGCAAAAAATAATACAAAATATAATAATGAAGGAAGAGCAGTTATTTCAAAAAACGATGAATGGGCTGATGAAACTGAATGGGATGTTTTATATAAAGAATTAAATCAAAAGAAATAAGCAATCTGCATAAAAAAGCACCAACTAATTAAATTGGTGCTTTTTTTATTTATTCTTTAATAACTTTAATATAAATTGGAGAAATATAATCACTTAAATAAATTTTATCATTACCTAAATAAAATTTAATTCCATCTTCATAAGCTTTTTCACTATCTATTTCTAAAATAATAGGTTGATCATCCCTTCTTTTACCTACTTCACTTGCAATATCAATAGAAGCAGACAAATGAACATATTGTCTTTTCATTGGGACTAATCCATTCTTTAAAATATCATTTAATGCATCATGAGTTGTTCCATGATATAAGTGAGTTGGAGGAATAACTTCTTCTTTTTCAATTTTTTCTTTTAAAGAATGTCCATATAACGCTCTTATTTTATCACCCTTTATTTCATGACGAACTTTAGAAGAATTTTTAATAATATATTCTAAATCTTCTTTAGTAATATCTCTTTCGAATTTATGATCTTTATTAATAGAATCTAATAAATCTTGAATATTACAAAATCCATCTTCATCTAAAGTTAATCCAAATTCTTTTGGATTATGTCTTAAAGCATATGAGATTTCTTTTGATAAATTAATGTAATCCATTTTATTTTTCTCCTTATTTCTTGTTATTTTAAATTATATCGATATTTATGCGTATTTTCTAGATTTTAAAGATTTTTATATATTCCTAAAATAACGCTATAATTTACTTAATCTCATAAAATTTGATAGATTAAGTAAATTATAACATCTTTTTATTGTTTATTTTCTTTTAAAAATCATTTATAATTTACTTAATCTCAATAAAAAGTATAGATTAAGCGAATTATAAAGAGGTGAACTTATGGTAATAGGAAGAGAAAATGAATTAAAATTACTAAAAAATATCTATAATGACAATAAATCACATTTTATTTCAATATATGGTAGAAGAAGAATTGGAAAAACTTATTTAATTAATGAAGCTTTTAAAGAAAATATGTTATTTCATCATTCAGGAGTTGCAAATGGTACATTAAAAACTGAACTTTTTGCGTTCACTTCTTCTTTAAAAAATTCTAACTATATTCCTAAAGAAAAAATCACTGATTGGTTTATTGCATTTGAAGAATTAAAAGAATTAATCAAATTATCTCAAGAAAAAAGAAAAGTTATCTTTATCGATGAACTTTCATGGATGGACACTCCAAAAAGTAATCTTATCCAAGCATTAGAAAATTTTTGGAATGGATGGGCAAGTTTTAGAGATGATATTATTTTAATTGTATGTGCAAGTGCAACATCATGGATGTTAAAAAAAGTTATTCATAATAAAGGTGGATTATATAATAGATTAACTGAACAAATTCATTTAAAACAATTTACATTGAAGGAATGTAAAGAATTTTTAGAAAGTAAGCAAATCTCTACTAATGAAATGCAAGTACTTAAATATTATATGGTTTTAGGAGGTATTCCTTATTACTATAACTTCATTGAAAAAGGATTAAGTGTTGAAGCTAATATAGATAATATGATTTTTAAAGAAGATGCTCCTTTAAAAGAAGAATTCAAATATTTATTTTCTTCTATCTTTAAAAATCCTACAGTTTATTTAAAAATTATTTCAGTTCTTGCTAAAAAGAAAATTGGATTAACAAGAGATGAAATTATTGAAAATGCAAAGCTTACTAATTCTGGAGATTTATCCACTAAACTTGAAGAATTAGAATCATGTGGATTTATTAGAAAATATAACTCTTTTGGAATGAAATCAAAATCATCAATGTATCAAATAATTGATAGTTTTACGATATTTTATTATTCATTTATTGAAAAATGTAGCAATGATGAACATTTCTTCCAAAATCAAATTAATACTCCTTTAATGAATTCTTGGCAGGGTTTTGCATTTGAAAGAGTATGTTTATTACATATTAATCAAATTAAAGAATCATTAGGAATTTCAGGAGTATATACTGAATGTAATTCTTGGTATTGCAAGAAAAACGAAGATGAAGGTATAAATGGATCTCAAATTGATTTATTAATTGTTAGAAAAGATCAAGTAATTAACTTATGTGAAATGAAATTTTCTAATACTGAATTTTTAGTAACAAATAAGATTATTGAATCAATTAATAATAAGATTAGTGATTTAAAATTAGTAACTAAAACAAAATATGCTATATATCCAACTTTAATTACAACACTTGGATTAAAAGAAAATTCAAATTCATTGATGATTCAAAAAACAATAACATTAAAAGAATTATTTAAGTAATTTAAAAAAGAGATGCTATTTTAATCAACATCTCTTTTATTTTTACTTATTTTTTGATTATAAATTTCAATCAAATCATCAATTGCAACTTCAGGGGACAATGTATGAAACATCAAATAATTAATCTTCATAGTTTTAAAAGGTGCAATTTTATAAATATTATTACTAGATTCATTTTTGTAGTAATGCCAAAACCTATAAATATATCCAATCCAATACATCTCTTCTTTAGAAATTACTTTTCCTGTTTTAGTAAGATTTTCTTTACATTCATCAATTACTTCTTCTAAAAGATATTCTTCTCCCATCCATTGATAACGGTTATAAGAAGAATCTAAATATGATGCAATTTTAGATTTCATAAAACATTTAATGAATATTTCTGAATCATATCCTTCTTTTAAAGAAAGTTCAAATAATCTTCCTTGAATATCACATAACTTACTTTCAATAAGATTCATACTATTTTTCTCCCTTTATTGCATCATTTAATATTTCATCAAAAAATCTACCTTCTCTACGATAATTCTTACAAATTTCATTTGCAAAATTTACTCCTTTATTTCGATTTTCTGCACTTATTTCTTTTAAGCATTTACGTTCTAACCATGATAATTCAATTTCTTTTTCTATTTTTACATTATCACATCCCTTTTGAGTAAGCATAACATATTGTTTTCCAAGTTCTAAGGCAGATAAACTATTAATTAACGCTAAATCAGTAATATATCCTTCAAAAAAATTATCAATAACATTAAACATTCGATCATCTGCAATATATCCAATTGCTAAATCTTTATTTTTAAGGTAATTTTCATATTTTTCGTATAATTTTGTGTTTTTAATATTGTTCATTCTTCCTCGGTTATATGCAATAATCATTGCCCAATCAATATTAGTAGCAATTTTAATAGAATTAAGGTTAGTTTTATCAATTGAAACAATATAAAATCTAGATTCTTCAAAATCACATATTAAGGTTAAAGGTTGTTCTGGTAAGGTTCCCATATAAAACCCTTTCCCAAAATCACATTTATCTCCATTTATTGGTGATATTTTTCCTTTTATTCCAGATTTTGATCCATGATATAAAATCATTCTATTATCATCTAATTCAATATTAGATGAAATATTAATAATATTTTTAATGATTAAATCATATAAATTAACCGAATGGTTATTACAAAATTCATATATTTTTTCTTGAGCAAGTTTATTAGGAATAGCGTGTCCATTTTCCCATCTATTAATCGTTGCAAAAGATACATTAAGTTCTTTTGACATTTGAATTTGGCTATACCTAACACTTTCTCTAATCATTTTTAATAATTCTTTCATATTCAATAACCTTCAATATAACATTTGATGTTATATTTATTATATACTATGTTATATATTTTTAATAGATTAATTATTTTAAGGTAAAAGAAAACCACCTTTTCAGGTGGTTAAGTTATGCTAATGAATTGAATATTGATTCACAAGTTGTTAAATATTCTTTTGATTTAGCTTCTAATACATAGACATTTTTAGTGCCATATAATGGATCTAAATAATATGGATATTTATTTAAGAATTCACTTAATAATACTTTCTTATTTTCATCTTCATAATAATATTCATCACTCTTTTTAGAATTAGTATTGAATGTATCTACTACACTTTTTAAAGTAGGAGAATATCCAATTGTTAATGCATTTTGATATGCATTTTCATTTCGTAACATAAAATTAATGAATTTATTAGCAAGATCATAATTTTGACTAGTAGTAGGAATTACCATACTATCAAAGAAAGCTGCTGTTGTTTCTGGAATATACATATTGAAGTTAACATCTTTATTCTCACTAAAAGAAAGATACAATGAATCAAAGAAATCTCCAGATTGAGTGTAACAAAAATCAAGTGATCCATTTGAAACATTTCTTTTTAATGAATCATTTCCAAATTCATTAAATGCATTTTTCTTTAAAGCATTAATACAATCTCTTTTAATTTCATCACTTAAATCATTTTCTTTATTACCTTTATAATCAGTAATATTTGGATCTAATCCTTTTGAAAGTAAGAAACTTGCAACAATCCACCTAGCTGTATCATACATTCCAATTTTAACGTTACTCTCAAATAAATCTCTATTCCATAACGCTTCAAATCCTTTAGATTTTAAAACTTCTTCTACTTCTTTATTCTTTTCGTTATAAATTAATGAATAACTTCCATAGAAATAAGGCATATAGTAAGAAGAAAATGATTTATTATTTTCATCTACCATATATTTATCCATTAAATTTTCAAGTTTGTCTACAAAGATATTTTGATAATCATATAATCTTTCTAATTCTTGATTTTTAGTGTCAAGTTCTAATAAATATCCTTCTTTATATAATTGAGATACTGTGTAATCTCCAGGAATTGCGACATCATACGCAGTAGTTTTTGAAGTAATTTTTTGATACATTGCTTCACTACTTGTAACATTTTCTTCAATAACTTGGCAATGATATTCTTTTTCAAACTTTTCTACTAAAGTAGAATCAATATATTCTCCCCAATTTAATAAATAAAGAATAGTATTAGGAGTTGAAAGATAAATAGTTGCAAAAACTGTAAAAGAAAGTAAGAATACTAAAAATCCAATACATAATTTTTTCATTACTTTTTAGCTCCTTTCTTCTTTCTTGAAGTATGTGAAGAATAGATAAATACAATTAATAAAGTAACAAAAGTGAGTAATGCATTAAATGCGTAACTTCCTGCACTGAAGTTTCTTTTAGTGTATGAACTATAAACATAATTTGAAAAATTAGAGAATCCATTACCTTGAGTGTAAAAAGAAATAACGAAATCATCAATTGATAATGTAAATGCAATTAATGCTCCTGTTAAAATTGCAGTAGATAAAGAAGGAATAACTACTTTAAATAATGCTTTTATAGGAGGACATCCAAGATCTCTACTAGCTTCATATAAACTTTCATCAGTTTGCTCTAACTTAGGAAGAATCATCATAATAACATATGGAGTTGTAAAGAATACATGTGCTACAAGCATTGTAAAGAATCCAAAGATATTAGGGAATACTGGTTTTAATAATGAAAATATAATCATAATTGAAATACCAATAACAATTTCTGAATTAAGCATTGGGATTTCATTTAAAAAATCCATTGCTTTTCTTGCTTTTTTACTTAACGCATTGATACCAATTGACGCAAATAAACCAAAGACTGTAGAAATTAATGTAGCCCATAAGCTAACAAGTAAACTATCAACAATTGATACAGATAATTGTTTATTAGTAAATATTTCTTTAAAATTATCAAAAGTAAATCCACCCCATGCGAGTGGTGTAATTGAATTTGCACCTTTATTAAATGATTGATAAATAATAATAAAAATAGGGATATAAAGGATTGAGAATACAAATAATACTACAATTACTTTAAAAATATTAAAAAGGATACTTTTCCAAGGATTTTTTTCTAGCATACTTTCCCCTCCTTTTTCTTATTACTATTAACCATTTTAAATAGAATGATAACTGCAATAATAACAATACTTAAAATAATACTTAATAAAGAACCAAAGTTATAATTGTTCTTTTCAAATACAGATTGAATTAAATTACCAATTAATCTAATTTTACCTTGTCCAATTGTTTGAGAAATTGCAAATCCAGTAGCAGCAGGTAAAAATACCATTAATACTCCACTAAAAACTCCATTTAAAGATAAAGGTAAAGTTACTTTAAAGAAAGTTTTACATGGATTTAATCCTAAATCTCTACTTGCTTCAATATATGATCTATCTAATTTTTCTAAAACTGTATAGATTGGGAAAATCATAAATGGTAAATAAGTTGTAACATTTACTAAAATTACCGCTTCATAACTTCCTACTAGATTTAATGCACTTAAAAAATCAGTAGAAAATAATCTTAACCATGAAACAATTCTTAACATTGAATTACTCCACATTGGTAAAATTAAAAGTAAAAGTAAAAACATTTTATTTTTAATTTTAGAAAACGAAATAAAGTATGCAACTGGATATCCTAAGAATATACAAATAATAACAGTAATTCCTGCAACAAGGATCGAATTCCAAATTGCTTTTAAAATAGAAATATCATTTAATCTAGAATAACTTTCTAAAGATAAAATAGAATTTTTAAAATCAATTCCATTACTTGAAAGAAAAGTAAGAATTAACATTACAATTAATGGAAATACTACTAAACAAACAAGCCATATAAAATATGGAATTGCTAAATATTTAAATCTTTTCATTACGCATTTTCCTCATCTTCTTGTCTTGCTTTCATTCTTAATTCTTGAATGAATAATGGTTGTTCTGTGTCTTCAACTTTCATTAAATGAATTTCATACCAATCTACTTTTAATCCAATTGTATCTCCAACTTTAACGTTTTGATAATCTTGAACCATAACAGTTTGTCCACATACATTAATCCAAAGATTAAAAGTAACTCCAGTAAATGCACTTTTAATAACAGTACCTTTTAAAATAGCGTTATCAACATCATCAAGAACAATATCAAAATCTTCAGGACGAATAACTGCATCAACTACTTCTCCAGGAATGAATGTTGTAACATAAGTTTTAAATTCTTCATTTAAGAATTTAACTTTTCTATTACCTAAATAAGTTCCTTCAAAAATAATTGGATTTTCATAATTTGCTAAGATTTTAGCTTTATTTTCATTAGCAGATTCAACATAGATATTTTCTGGTTTAATTGAAATTCCTACCTCTTCATTAACATTAGCTTTTTCTTCAGATTCAATTTCAATAACCTTATTATCAACTTCAAGATTAATTAAATATTTAGTATTTTCATACTTTACACTTAATACCTTTCCTTTTACTTTAGAATCACTTATTGGACATATATCAATATCTTCTTTTTCTGCAATAACGTATATTGCGTCTCCTTTATGGAAACTTAAAGCAGGTACTTTAAATGTTTTATCAAATAATTGAAGACGTTTAACCTCGCTATAAACTCCTCTAAAAATGTTAACTTCTCCGATGAATGTTGCAACAAATTTATTAATAGGAGCATTATAAATATCTTCTGGTCTTCCAAGTTGTTCAATTTTACCTTTATTCATAACAACAATTGTATCACTCATTACCATTGCTTCTTCTTGGTCGTGTGTAACAAAGATAAAAGTAATACCTAATTTTCTTTGAAGTTCACGGAGTTCAAGTCTCATGCTTTTTCTTAATTTTAAATCTAATGCACTTAATGGTTCATCAAGTAATAAGATTCTTGGTTTATTTACAATTGCTCTTGCAATTGCAATTCTTTGCATTTGACCACCACTTAAAGATGTAATGAATCTATCTTCGTATCCTTCAAGATTAACTAACTTTAATGATTTTAAGACTTCTTCTTTAATAACTTTTTCTTTAAACTTCTTATCTTTAATTTCATTAATCATTGAATAATAAATATCTTCTTTTGAGATTAATTCCATTAATTCTTTTTTAAATTCTTTATATTTCTTATTATCATCAAATGAATCTAAATCAATATTTAATTCTAATTTATTAATTAATTCTTTAATATCATCTTTTGAATCTTTTGCTTTTTTATAATGATTCTTTTTCTCTAATTCTTTTAATTCATTTTCTAATACAT
>CAVGUB010000005.1:11706-12285 GCA_963632375.1 Phocaeicola dorei
CTCTAATACATAGTAAGATGATTTAGATTCAAATAAATTAATAACATATTTTTTAACATCTTTTGGTTTCTCAATGAACTTTAATTTATGCATTAATTCATTAATCTCTTCTTCATCGATTCCATTAATTTCCATTAAATTCATTACTCCAATATCATAGACATTAGAATAAATGTTATTTCTTAATCCAAAAGCAATATTATCAAATACATTTAAATGAGGGAATAAAGCGTATTTTTGGAAAACAGTGTTAATTGGTCTTTTGTGAGATGGAAGAGACGCAATATCTACTCCATCAAGGAGTAATTCTCCTTGTTGCATATTTTCAAATCCCCCAATAATCCTTAATGTTGTAGTTTTACCACATCCAGATGGACCTAAAAATGTAACAAATTCATTCTCATAAATAGATAAATTAAAATTATCTAAAATAACGTTATCTCCGTATGATTTACTAATGTTTTTTAATTCAAGAATTTTAGAAACCATTTCACCCTTTCTCCCTTATTGTTTTTAAGCAATGCAATGATTATATACTTATTTTTAATAATATGTATATATTTTTATAAAATATATAAA
>CAVGUB010000006.1:0-4834 GCA_963632375.1 Phocaeicola dorei
GAATCAACATTAAAAGAAATTAGAGTTGATACATGTAACAATTGCCACCCATTCTACACAGGCAAACAAAGATTTGTCCAAAGTGATGGTAGAGTTGATAAGTTCAACAAAAAATACGGATTTAAAAAGTAAATTAATACCTACATTATGTAGGTATTTTTTTATATAATATAACCATATGAAAAAAATATATTGGTGTTTACAACAAATAAAAAATATTGGTGGAACCGAAATGGTTACCCTTCAAATTATAAAATTATTACAAAATGATTATGAAATTCATTTAGTGCCTTTTTCAAAAATTGAAAAAGATAAAATATTGTATGATATACCTGAAAAAGTAATCATTGAAGATATTGGATTTAAAGATGAAATATCTCAATTTGATTTAAACTTTTATAATAAAATTAATAATAAAAAATATGGAAAAGCTATAAAATTATTATTTTCTTGTATTAATACATATGTTTTTGGAAGATTTAAAATTAGAAAACAATTAGAAAAAATGTCTAATAAAGATGATATATTTATTTTTACTAGTAGTGAACTTTTAGCATTTGCACCTAAAAATAGATTAGTAGTTCAACATTTTCACTTTAATTCAACTTTATATAAGAATTTTGTTTCTAAAATGTTTAGACTTATTTCAAAAAGACCTAATTTTTATATCTTTTTAAGTGAATCTACTGAAGAAAACATTAATAAAAAACATAAATTAAAAAGTACAGTAATCTATAACCCTTCAAGATTTAAACGAAAAGAAAATTTTGAATATCATAACAATACTTTAATTTCTGTATGTAGATTTGAAGATCAAAAAAATCCATTAATGCTACTTAAAATTGCAAAAGAATTAGATAATCAAAATTTTAATTATACTTTTAATATTTATGGTACTGGTTCTTTAAAAGGAAAAATGGAAAAATATATTGAAAAAAATAATTTAAAAAATGTCCATTTAATTTCTGGTATTTCTAAAATGGAACCTTATTATTTAGAAAGTGATTTATATTTAATTGTTTCTAAATTTGAAGGTTTTCCTTTATCAGTAATTGAAGCTAATTCATTATCTATTCCTATCATTTGGAAAGAAATGAGTGATCCAACTAATTCTATTATGAAAGATGATTATAATGGATACATTATTGATAGTGAAGATCCTAAATTATTTGCAGATAAAATTATAAAAACGTTATCTGATAAAGAGAAATTAAGAAAATTAAAAGAAAATTCATATGAAATTAGTAAAAAATATGAAGAAGAGAGAATTGTAGAAGTTTGGAAAAAAACTTTAGATGGTTTATTTGATTCTATTAAGTAAATAATTTATATTTCGTTTAATTTAATTATATATTTAAAAATGATAAAATATTTAAGGTAAGAAATATGAAGAAGAGAGAATTGTTGAAGTTTGGAAAAAAACTTTAGATAGTTTATTTGATTCTATAAATAAATAATTTATATTTTCGTTTCATTTAATTATATATTTAAAAATGATAAAATATTTAAGATTTGGAGAAAAAGAATATGAATAAAAAATGTTTTTATATTACTACACCTATTTATTATCCTAGTGGAAATCCTCATATTGGACATGCATATTGTACTACTATAAGTGATATTATTGCTCGTTACAAAAGAATGAGAGGATATGATGTTTTCTTTTTAACTGGGACTGATGAACATGGTCAAAAAATTGAAAAAAATGCTAAAAAAGAAGGTTTAGAACCTCAAGAATATGTTGATAAAATTGTTGCTAATTTTAAAGTTTTATGGGAAAAATTAGAAATTTCTAATGATGATTTTATTAGAACAAGTGAAGAAAGACATATTAAATGTGTTCAATCTATTTTTTCAACATTCGTTCAAAATAATGATGTTTATTTAGGAAGTTATGAAGGATGGTATTGTACACCATGTGAATCTTTCTGGACTGATACTCAAGTTGGTGAAAATCATATTTGTCCTGATTGTGGAAGACCTGTTGAAAAATCACATGAAGATTGCTATTTCTTTAAAACAACTAAATATTTAGATGAATTAAATAAATTATTCGAAAAAGATAAATTTATTACACCTGTTTCAAGAAAAAATGAAATGGTTAATAATTTTATTAAACCAGGTCTTGAAGATTTATGTGTTTCAAGAACATCTTTTAAATGGGGGGTCCCAATTTTAGAAGATGATAGACATGTTGCATATGTTTGGCTTGATGCATTAATCAACTATATTAGTGCTTTAGGTTATAGAAGTGAAGATGATTCATTATTCCAAAAATTCTGGAATAATCCTGATTGTGAAATTGTTCATGTTATTGGTGCTGATATTACAAGATTCCATACAATTTATTGGCCTGAATTCTTATTTGCTTTAAATTTAAGAGCACCTTCAAGAGTTTTTGTACATGGATTACTCATGATGAAAGATGGAAAAATGTCAAAATCTAAAGGAAATGTTATTTCACCATATCCATTAATTGAAAAATATGGTGTTGATACAGTTAGATATTATTTAGCTCGTGAAATTATTTTTGGACAAGATGGACAATTTACTCCTGAACAATATGTTGAAAGAGTTAATATGGATCTTGCTAATAATTTCGGTAATTTAGTTTCTAGATCAATTTCAATGGTAAGCAAATATTTTGAAGGAAAAGTTCCTGAATTTAAATCTAATATTTCTCAATTTGATAATGAAGTTGAAGAATTAATTAAATTAACTATTTCAAATTACGAAATTAAAATGGATGATTTAAAAGTTACTGAAGCAATTATTGATGCAATGAACTTATTAAATAGAGCTAATAAATTAATTGAAGAAGAAGCTCCATGGAATTTAGCAAAAGATGAATCTAAAAAAGAAGAATTAGAATCATTAATGGCACATCTTTTATATATTATCTTTGTTTCTACAAAATTACTTGAACCAATTTTAGTAGAAAAGAGTAAAGCAATTTTTGAAGCATTAGATGCAGTTAATGAATCTAAAGATTATGAAAATATCAAAAATCCTCATATTTTAGATAATAAAGTTGTTACAAAAACAGAAGTTTTATTCCCAAGACTTGACGTTAATAAAGAAGTTGAATATATAAAAGGTTTAATGCCTAAAAATCAATAGGTAAAAAATGAAAAAAGCTATTAATAAAAAAGAAAATAAAAAAGAGAACAAAAAAGATATAAAAAAAGAAAACAAATTCGAAACTATTTCTGTAAAATGTGTTGATTTCACTTTTGATGGACAAGGTTTATGCAAAGATAAAGAAGGCATAGTTTATTTTGTACCTTCTCTATTAATTGATGAAGAAGCTGAAATCGAAGTTTTATATCATAAAAAGGATTTTAATGTTGGAAAAATTAGAAAAATTACTAAATTTTCTCCTTATAGAATTAAACCTTTATGTGGATGCTCTACTGCATGTGGAGGATGTTCTTTCCAAAATCTTTTATATGAAAAAGAATTAGAATACAAAAAGAATACTGCAGTTAAAACTTTAACTCAAATTGGAAAAATTAAAGTTGTTAATCCAACAATAATTGGTATGGAAGAACCAACCTATTATCGAAATAAAATACAAGTTCCATTTGGATACGATAAACAAAAGAGATTAGTTTATGGTTTCTATAAAATGAAATCACATGATATTATTCCTATTACTGAATGTGTAATTGAAGATAAAGTTCATGTTTCTATTTTACAAGATATTAAAAAGTTAATGGAATCAATGAAAATTACTCCATATAATGAAGATATCGATAGAGGTACAATCAGACATATTTTAATTAGAGTTGGAAAAGTTTCAGGTGAAATCATGCTTGTTCTTGTTACTCGTGAGAAAAATTTCCCAAGTAAAGCTAATTTCGTAAAAGAATTAAAGAAATTACATCCTGAAATTACTACTATTGTACAAAATGTAAATGAAAGAAGAACTAATGTTATTTTAGGAGAAAAGGAAGAAGTTTTATACGGAAAAGGATTTATTTATGATTCTTTATTAGGTGTTAATTTTAAAATTTCTTCAAAATCTTTCTATCAAGTTAATCATGATCAATGTGAAAAATTATATTCTTTAGCATTAACAAAAGCAGGATTAACAAAAGAAGATGAAATTGTTGATTTATATTGTGGAATTGGTACTATTTCATTAATTGCTAGTAAATATGTTAAAAATGTTGTTGGTGTTGAAATTGTTAAAGAAGCAATTATTGATGCAAAAAATAATGCAAAATTAAACAATATTAATAATGCTAATTTCTTATGTGATGATGCTAGTAATTTCTTAATGAAAAAAGCATATGATTGTGTTTTTATTGATCCACCTAGAAAAGGATTAGATCCTAAAGTTGTTAAAGCCTTAATGAACTCACATCCAAAAAAGATTGTATATATTTCTTGTGATGTTGGAACTCTTGCAAGAGACTTAAACTTATTAAAGAAAAATTACGATATTGATTCAATTGATTTCGTAGATATGTTCCCTAGAACTTATCACATTGAAACTGTTGCTGCTTTAAGTTTAAAAGGTTTAAAAGAAAGCAAAAAAAGATAGAACTATTAAAAACTTGCCTTAATTGGCAAGTTTTTTAATCGTCATATTCTTTTATAATTACTGGATTCATTATATTAGAAAATTTATAAATTATTTCTTTCTTTTCTAAATCTTTTTCTATGGTATATGTAATCGTTTCTTTATTTTTATTATAGAAAACATTTAAAATAAATCTTTCTGCATTTTCAATTGAGAAAAATTGAGATAGAATTTGATTTTGGTATTCTACATAACAAATTGCAGTTCCATAAAATTTAGATATAAGTTTTTTTGTTTTTATATGTA
>CAVGUB010000006.1:4844-5938 GCA_963632375.1 Phocaeicola dorei
ATTAATAGGTTCATAATCTTCATCTTTAGGGAGAATTTTATTATAACTAAAATATAATTTTGTATCTTTATTAATATGATTGGAAAAAGGAGATCTTTTTATAGCGACATCTTTTATTCCTAAAAGATTATAATACCAATTTCTATATGAATAACTATGATAATACCATTCTGGAAGATCCTCTTTTTTTAATTTTGTTCTTCTTCCTGTTTTCCGATTTCTTAAATATTCTTCGCCTTCATATTCTAAGGTTAATAAGTTATATTTTATGTATTTTTTTCCTTCATACATTACGGGAATTTCTTTAATATCATTATAAAAACAACGGCTATTACCTACAATTTTATCAAAATGATAGTGTCCAAAAAACCAATTTCCGTATGCAACTTGATTTTTAATTTGTTCTAATAGATTAGTATTTTCATCTGGTTCAAACTTAGGAAACATCTTTTTTAATATTGAAGTTGGTGTACAATGTGTTAAAACAAAATCTACCTTATTATTATGCTTTTCTAAATTTGTTATAGCGTTATTATAATCTTCAATTGTAATATCTTCATCTTTCCAATAAGATATATGTTCTTTTCTATAAATTTTATCTATTGATCTTGCTCCGCCAATGCATAAAAATGTTAAACCATTTAATTCCAAAATCTCACCTCTTAAAATATGGAAAATATTGTCACTAATTTTGTGAGTTTTAGCGTTATGAAAATAAACAACAGGATATGTTTTTAATAAATCAAAATTTTCATGATTTCCGTCTATAAAAATGATTGTTATTCCTAATATTCTATATTCAAATAATATTCTTGTATTATTTTTTTCCCAAATAATTCCAGCATCACCTAAAATTATTAGATAATCCTTATTTGAGCAATAAATTTTTTTAAAATAATTTTTTATTTTCTCTAAATCTATTTCACCATGAGTATCGCCTGCTATGTATATCACAAAATTACCTCCATAATAAATACAATGATTGTATTATTTACAAAATAAATTATAACAAAAAAAGCTTTTAAATAAAGAGTATTTTAATTTTTGCTCATATTTTTAATGAAATTATTTAATTCTATTAAAAGATTATTGTA
>CAVGUB010000007.1:0-4481 GCA_963632375.1 Phocaeicola dorei
TAAAATAAATGGAAGTGCTGCTGCTCCTACTGCAGGATTTCATTTTACTAATGAACTTTTAAAAAGACTTGAAGAAAAAGGTGTTGAAATAGTTGATATTACTTTAAATATTGGACTTGGCACATTTAGACCAGTTAAAGTTCAAGACACTAAAGATCATCATATGCATAGTGAACATTATGAAATTAGTAGTGATGCTGCAAGTAAATTAGCAAAAGCAAAAGAAGAAGGTAGAAGAATTATTGCAGTAGGTACAACTGCAATTAGAACTTTAGAAGCATCATACACAAAAAACGGATGTTTTAAAGAAGATAAAGATGATACATCAATCTTTATTGAACCGGGTTATGAATTTAAAGCAGTTGACGCTGTAATTACAAACTTTCATTTACCAAAATCAACTTTAGTTATGCTAATCAGTGCATTTATGGGTAGAGAATTTACTCTTGATTGTTATAAACATGCTGTTGAAAATAAGTACAGATTCTTCTCTTTTGGAGATTCAATGTTTATTGAAAAATAAAATTTAGGGATTAGTTTAAAAAAATACTAATCTCTTTTATTTTACAGTGTTAAAATCCCCTTTATTTTATGGAACATTGAATTTTGACCTATTTTATTCATTTTATTAATAAGGTATAATTTTAGTGTATTCGAAATACAAAAGACGCAAATAAAACAAATTAAAAAAAGATTATTAAAAATGACATAAATAAGATAAAGAATGATTAATCATTTATGATTACAATAAAAAGATATTGAGTAGATAAAATTATTAATAAATACATTAAATATTGAATAAAATTAAGACTTAAATTAATGATAAAGTGCTTAATGAAAATACAAATATTTTATTTTATATTCAAATAATATAAAATATGCGTATGCAAAATAAAAATTATTACGATGAATTCGTTAAAGAATATAAAGAAATTAGAAAAGTTGAAAATACAAAACCTAAATTATTATTACATGTTTGCTGTGCAGCATGTTCTTGTTATCCATTATTATTTTTAAATGATTTATTTGAAGTTACTATTTTATATTCAAATAGTAATATTTTTCCATCAAGTGAATATGATAAAAGAATTGAATCATTAAGAAAATATGTTAATGATTTTAATATTGAAACAAAATCTCATATTGATATTATTGAAGATAAATACGATTATGATTCTTTTAAAGTTGATTTAGAAAAATATAAAGACGCTCCAGAAATGGGTCAAAGATGTAAGATTTGCATCGCTAAAAGAATGAAAAGACTTTATGAAGTTGCAAAAGAAAAAGGATTTAAATATGTAACTACAGTAATGACAGTTTCTAGAAATAAAGACAGTAATTACATTAATTTTTTAAACGAAAAGATTTCTAAACAATATGAAGGTATTAAATATGTTTACACTGATTTTAAAAAGAATGAAGGTCAAGAAATAGGAATTAAGATTGCTAAAAAATTTAATGTATACCGTCAAAATTATTGTGGATGTGAATATTCATTAAGAAATTCAAAAACTAATGAAGAAAATAAATATGAAGTTGGAGTAATTGTTACTTCTTTTAATAAAAAGAATCATTTAGAAAAATGTTTAGATTCTTTAAATTTTCAAGATATAAAAGTACCTTATCTTGTTTATTGTTTGATTGATAAAAATAACGAAGCTGATAAATTAATTGCATTTAAATATCAAACTCTTTATAAAAATAAGTTTAAAGTAAAAGTGGTTGATACTTCAATTTCTGATAGTTTAAATAATGCGATTAAAGAATTAAATGTTAAGTATTTTTCAATTGTATCTTCATCTGATTTTGTATCAAGTGATTATTTATCGATTCCTTATAAAGTAATTACAAAATCAAATAGTGATCTTGCTATATTTAACTATTATATAAATAAGAATGATAAATTCAAAAAAAGTTTCTATCTTCCTAAATACTTAAATTCTTTATCTAATAAAGATATTGCAAAATCATTATTTAAGAATTTTTTATTAAAAGATACTATCTTTAATAAAATGTACAAAAAGGAATTTTTAATTAATAACAACATTTTCTTTTTATCATTTGATAAAATTAACGAAGAATTTTTCTTTACATTTGAATGTTTATTGCTTTCAAGTAAAACTAAATTTATTAAAGAAGCTTTGTATTTTTATAATGAGAGAAAAGAAAAAAATGATCGTTCATTAATTTTTGAAAAACAACTTAATTCGATAAATTCTTTCTTCCTTTGCAAGTTTATCGCTTTTAAACTTGATAAAAAGGATAGTGTAGACACTCAATTTATTTTTAGAAGAATAATTTTTAATATTCAAGCAATTAAAAATCGCAAATATTTAGATATCTCTTTGAAGTCTTATTTAAATCAAATTAATAAATTATTTAATAAATTAAGTAGTGATCATTATATATATGAAGGAGAAGAATGGGAAAAAGCTTTACTTTTATATAATGAAAAATTCAAAGAAAATCTTTATAATTCTTAGTAAAAATAAGGGTTTTAACACTAATTTCAAAATGCGTCAAAAAAACGCATTTTTTTGTTGACTTAGGAAAGTGACTAGTGTATTATATATTCGTTTATCGCATGTAATGAGTTGCGAGGTTGCTGGTACACCCACAAGAGTTGTCATGAAATGTATCAGGTAATTCGCAATAAACATAGCGTGGAAAAAAGGAGAAATTCATGGCAAAAGCAAAGACTATTAGAGTTCGCTTACAAGCTTATGATCACAAATTATTAGATTTAGCATGTTCAAAGTTATGTCAAGCTGCTACTAAAACAGGCGCACGTGTAGTTGGTCCTGTCCCACTTCCAACGGAAAAACAAGTCTACACAATCTTAAGAGCTGTTCATAAATATAAAGATTCTCGTGAACAATTCGAAATTAGAACACATAAGAGAATCATCGATATCACAAACCCAAGTAATGATACTGTCGCTTCATTAAGAAAGCTTGATCTTCCTAGCGGTGTTGAAGTTGATATCAAGATGTAATGAGGAGGCAAGACATAAATGAAACAAATCATTGGTCGTAAAATGGGGATGACTCAAGTTTATGCTGAAGATGGCACAATGTACGCTGTAAGTGTTATTGAAGTCTTACCTAATGTAGTCACATTAAAGAAAACACTTGAACACGACGGATATGAAGCAATTCAAGTTGGTTACGAAGATAAATTAAAAAACGTAAATAAATGTGAAAAAGGAATCTTCGAAAAAGCAAAAGTCACACCTAAAAAAGATTTATTCGAATTAAAAGGTGATGAAATGATGAAATTCGAAGTCGGAAATGAAATTAAAGCTGATTTATTCACTGCTGGAGAAGCTGTTGATGTAATTGGTACAAGCAAAGGAAGAGGATACGCTGGTGTCATCAAAAGATGGGGACACACAATTGGTCCTAAAGGACATGGTAGCGGATATCATCGTCAACAAGGTTCATTCTCTAACAATGGTAGATGTAATAACCGTGTTATTCCTGGAAAGAAAATGTCAGGTCATATGGGAAATCAATCCGCAACTATTCTTAATTTAAATGTTGTTAAGGTAGATGCTGATAAGAATTATATCTTAATTAAAGGTGGAGTTCCTGGACCTAAAAAAGGCTTAGTAAAAATTAGAAGTGCTGTTAAAACTAACGCAGTTAAACTTGACGTTAAACCATTAATATCAAGAGTAAAAACTGAAGAATCTTCTAATGAAACTAAATAAGAGTAGAAAGGAGTTAGGTTATGAGTAATATGAAATTAAAAGTTTATTCACAAACTGGTGAAGAAGTTTCTACCTTAACAGTTTCCAAAGATGTATTTGGATGTGAAGTTAATGAACAAGTTATATTTGACGCTGTATTAACTTATTTATCAAATAGAAGACAAGCTACCGCTAAAACTAAAAAAAGAGCAGAAGTAAGTGGTGGAGGAAAGAAACCTTGGAGACAAAAAGGAACTGGTAGAGCTAGAGCTGGTTCAACACGTTCACCAATCTGGGTTGGTGGAGGAACAGTATTTGGTCCTACAGGTGTTCAAAACTTCAAGATTAAACAAAATAAAAAAGAACATCGTTTAGCTCTTAAAGGTGCTTTATCATTAAAAGCTAAAAAAGATTTAATTGTTCTTAACAGTTTAACTGTTGAAGGCAAAACCAAAGAAGTTCTCGCAGTATTAAAAGCATTAAAAGTTGATGATAAAAAAGTATTATTAGTCACTGATGATAGCAAAGTTATGCAAGGATCTAACAATTTATCTTCCTTATCTTATAGAGGAAGTAATAATGTTTCCGTCTATGATTTAATGAATGCTGAAAAAGTTATCATGGTTGAAGCTGATGTAAAGAAACTTGAGGAGGCACTCAAATAATGGCTAAGAAGAAAGAAGTTAAAACTGAAGTAGTTGCAAAGTCTTCAGCAAAAACTACAATTAGTGATTTCGATTGTATCATTGAACCAATCATTACTGAAAAAACAATGACTCAATCACAAGAA
>CAVGUB010000008.1:0-5129 GCA_963632375.1 Phocaeicola dorei
ATTAGAGGAAAGTCCATGCTCGCATAATCTGAAATGATTATAGTGTTTGTGCTAGTATAATAAATAACGCTAGGTAATGTTAGAAGAGTTAACGGCGGATTTCAATTCTAAAACGCAAGTCATGAAGAGAATCTATAAAGTGCCACAGTGACGAATTTTAAAGAAATTTAAAAATGAAACGTTGGTAAACCCCACAAGCGAGAAACTCAAATTAATTGGTAGAGGAGATTATTTTCTTGAATAACAAAAGAAAATAATAGGGATATAACAAGATTATATTCTTAGATAAATGGTTGTATATAACAAAACATGGCTTATGGATCAAATCTTCTTATTTAAAAGGAATAAAAAATATGAAACGAAAAATAAATTTACCTACTAAAATCACGATTTCTAGAATTGTTCTTGCAATTTTGCTTATTTTATCTATTTTTATTTTATATTTTTTAGACCTTTTTAAAGTTATTGATATATCTTCTTTTAACATTAAAGTTGGGAATAATGGAGCATACATTAACTCAATTAACATTATTATTTTAGTAGTGTTTTTAATTGCATCTTTAACAGATTTTTTAGATGGATATCTTGCAAGAAAGAATAATGAAGTTACTGATTTAGGTAAATTCTTAGATCCTTTAGCAGATAAAATGTTAATTAATTCTTTAATGATCTTTTTAAGTTTAAATTTCTATTCTTTATCTTCATTAAATAATTATAGTCAAGGAATAGAAGTTACATCAACTTTCCCATTCTTTTTAGTTATTTTAATGGTTATTAGAGATTTAATTGTAGATTCATTACGTTTTATGAGTGCATCTAAAAATAAAGTTATCGCTGCTAATATGTATGGAAAAATTAAAACAGTTACTCAAATGATTGCAATTACTTTAGTATTATTAAATGGATTACCATTTTCATTATTTGATATTAATTTTATTCCTTTTTTACATATTAGTGACATTATGTGTTATGTTGCATGTTTCTTCTCATTACTTAGTGGATTTATCTATTTAAAAGATAATTATAAGGTATTATTTAATGATTAATGAGACGTTAGTTAAATTATTAATTTCTAAAAATATTTCAATTTCTAGTGTTGAATCTTTTACAGGAGGTTTAGCAGCATCTAAAATTGTAGAAATTCCTGGAAGTAGTGCGATATTCCCTGGATCTTTAGTGTCTTATTCAACTTCCGTTAAAGAAGAAATACTTGGAGTATCAAAAGAAATAATTGATAAATACACTGTAGTTTCTAAAGAATGTTTAGAAGAAATGCTTAAGCAAGGCAAAAAAATGTTTAATACTGATATAGTTATAGCATTTACTGGTAATGCAGGACCTTCATCTATTAGTGACACAACTTTAGGATTATGTTTTATGGGAATTTATTATAACGATAAAATGTATTTATATAAGAAAGAATATAAAAACTATTCTAGAAATGAAATTAGAAATAAATCAGTAGACTTTATTTTTGAAGAAATAATAAAATTATTAAAATAATTGGATAAAATTTATTTTGTCTTACTTCTTGATAAGTAAAGGAGTTAAACATTTATGAAAGAAAATAAAACAAAAGAGATTGACTTAAACGAAGTTTTAAAAGAAGTTGAAGGTCAATTTGGAAAAGGAAGCTTAATGCTTCTTGATAGTGTTCAAACTAGTGATTGTGATGTTATTTCATCTGGTTCAATTTTACTTGATGAAGCACTTGGTGTTAAAGGATATCCTAGAGGTAGGATTATTGAAATTTATGGACCTGAAAGTAGTGGTAAAACTACTTTAGCGTTAACTGCAGTTGCAGAAGTTCAAAAAAATGAAGGAAGATGCGCATATATTGACGCTGAAAATAGCATTGATCCAGAATACGCTAGAAAGATTGGAGTTAAAATTGATGAACTTGTAATCTCTCAACCAGATAGTGGAGAACAAGCTTTTGAAATTGTTGATATGCTTGCAAAATCTGGAGCATTTGATTTAATTGTTATTGATAGTGTTGCAGCACTTGTTCCTCAAAGTGAGTTAGATGGCATGATGAGTGATAATAGTGTTGGAGTACAAGCTAGAATGATGTCTAAGGCATTACGTAAGATTAGTGGTACATTAAACAAAACTAAAACAACTATTATTTTTATTAATCAATTAAGAGAAAAAATTGGAGTAATTTATGGAAATAATGAAACAACAACTGGAGGAAGAGCGTTAAAATTCTATTCTTCAGTAAGAATTGATATTAGACGTCAAGAAGCAATTAAAGATGGTACTAATATTATTGGAAATACTGTTAATATTAAAGTAGTTAAAAATAAAGTAGCACCTCCATTTAGAGGATGTAAATTAGACATTATCTATGGAAAAGGAATCTCCAAAGAAGGAGAAGCACTTGATTTAGGAGTTCAATATGAATTAATCAAAAAAGCAGGTGCCTGGTATGAAATTAATGGAGATAGAATGGGACAAGGAAGAGAAACTGCTAAACAGTTTTTAAGAGAACATCCAGAAATCCTAGAGAAATTACAACAAGATATTAGAGATAAAATGTCTTTAAAAGATAAAAAAGACGAATAATAAAAATGACCTGCTTATTAAAAATGAGCAGGTTTTTTAAATAAAGATATTATATCAATAACATATCAAGCGAGATTCAAGAAAAAAATCGTTATCTCGCTCGCTATACTTTAAGATTGAATAACAAAATGAGCAAAAATTGTTATAAAAATAGTTCTTTTTGGTAAAAAATAGTGAAAAATTAGCTTATTTTTGAATCTTGAATTATTTTAAGCGAGATAATCAAAAAAAATGTTCTATCTCGCTTGATATCTTTAAAAGTGTTAAAAAAGTGTTACTATCTTTGAAAAATTTTGAGATAGTAACACCAAATTGATTAATTTAAATATAAATCAACTTCATTTAGAAGGAATTCTTCAATATTAATGTGTTTTATATTATCTTTCGACATATCAAATTGGTCTAATGATAAAACATATTTTGGAGATGAATCTTTAATTGAATCAAACGCACTAAATTCTCTTTCAATTGTATCTTCACTTGCTAAAAGATAAGCGACTTGAATAAAACATTTTTTATTATCTTTCATTACTACAAAGTCTATCTCACCTTTATAAGTTTTACCAATTCTAACATCATATCCTCTATAAATTAATTCATTATAAATAATATTTTCTAGATTTCTAGCGATAAATATTTGATTTGAATCACTTAATGCTAAAATAAAACCTGGATCAACTGAATAATGTTTCTCTACCTTTTTAAGTGTTCTTTTACTAGCGATATCAAATCTTTTAACTCTTGAAATTAAACAAGCTTGTTCCAATTTTTCTAAATAACGATAAATAATTTCATTATACATTTCTTTGTTATTTTGAATATTAAAATATTTAACTATATTTAAAGGTGAAAATTCTTTACCTACATTTGAAATAATGTATTTTGATATAGTTAGAAAATTATCTTTATTAATCTTAGATTTTTTAGTACATATATCTTTATCAACAATTCCATTAAAAATATCTTTTAAATAATTTTTAATATCTTCTTCATTATCATAATCAAATCGTTGAGGCATTCCTCCAAAACGTAAGTAATTAGAGAATGGATTTTTAGGTAATTCAATACTATTTATTTTATAAAATTCTATAAATTCTTGATACGTAAAAGGCATTACTTTAAATTCTTTGCATCTTCCTACAAGTAAAGATGCTAATCTTCCTGATAAGAGTTTTGAATTACTTCCTGTTGCAAATATTGATACATTTTGAGTAGCTTTTAAACTTGATAAAACTTTTTCAAATTGATTAACATGTTGAATTTCATCAAGGAAAATGTAGTATTTATCATTATCTTTAATTCTACTTAAAATATGTTTATTTAATTTTTTATAAGAATGCAAAGACTCATTATTAATATCTTCAAAATTAATATAAATTATATGATCTATATCTTTTGCAAGTTTTTCTTTGATTTCATCTCTAATTTGTTCAAGTAAAATACTTTTTCCTGCTCTTCTAACACCAGTTATTACTTTAATTAAGTTTGAATCGTAGAATTTTCTTATATGTTCTAAATATCCTTCCCTTTTAATATTCATAATTTCACTTTCTTGATTAATTTATTATATCAAAAATATTCAAATAAGTGTTACTATCTTTAAAATTTTCGAAGATAGTAACACTAAATTGAGTTTTTATATAAATAGATGATAGTAAAGCTTTGTTTTTATTAATGAATGTTATATTAGGAAGTTGTTTGAAGATTATTTTTATTAAAATATATCAAAATTGATAGGATTTATTCTAAATTTTATATAAAATCCATAGATTTTAGTTAGATAAAAATTAGCAAAAATGGTGTACATCTAGCTTATTATCAACGAATGGTTCATTCGTTGATAATAAAAAGCAACGAAACAATCATTAAGAAAATTTATGGATTAGATATTGTAAATTAGAGTATATTTTGATTTGAATAGAAATGTATAAAAGAGTATACTATAATTAATTTAATGAGGTTATATGTTTGTAGAAAGATTAAAAGAAAAATTTGGCGAGAATAAACCTATTTTTACATATGAAATATTAGATACTTTTAAAGAATACACTAAAGCATATGTTTTTAGATTATTAAATAAAGCAATTCGAAATGATGAAATAATGAAACATTCAACAGGAGTTTATTACATTCCTAAAAAAACTGTATTAGGATATTCAAAATTACTGCCAGATAAAATTATTACTAAAAAATATATTAAAAATAATGATGGGGTTTATGGTATATATGGAGGGATATTTTTAGAAAACATTTTAGATTTAACAACTCAAGTCCCTAATATCATCGAAGTCATTAGCAATAATGAATCAGCAAGATCTAGAAAAATTAATATAGATGGTAGAGAATTTATTTTAAAAAAATCACGTTGTACGATTACTAATGAAAATTATAAAGAATATATGATTTTAGAATTGCTTTCTAGTAAGAATTCGATAACTGATGCTAAAGCTATTAAAAAATATATGAAAGATAATAAGATAACGATACAAAGTTTGTTGGAGACTGCAAAATATTTTCCTTCTAAAGTATTTAAAAATTTGTTGAATTTAGGAATTTTATAA
>CAVGUB010000009.1:0-7163 GCA_963632375.1 Phocaeicola dorei
TGCTTGCTTGTTCAGGACACGCAATAGTTGGAGAAGAAAGAAGTAAAGGAATTGGAACTTCTAAACCAATAACACTTGAAGATAATGTATGGATAGGTGCTAATTCTACTATATGTGGTGGAGTTACTATTGGGAAAGGATCAGTAATTGGAGCAGGAAGTGTTGTTTTACATAATATTCCAAGTGGAGTTATTGCAGCAGGTGTACCATGTAAGGTAATAAGACCAATTACAGAAAAAGATAAGATTGATCCATCTAAGATAATGTTTTAATTTTTATAATTTGCAACGAATAATGTTTCGTTGCAATATTAACTACAACGAAAGGTCTTTCGTTGCAAACTCTGCTACGAAGAAAGATGTTTCGTTGCAAGAAACATACGACGAAAGTAATTATTATAAGTATTTAAAAGCAATTAATGTATAAAAAATCCCGAACAAATCCCAAACTGAATCATTATGAGTATAAAAAAATACGATATTAATCGTATTGTTTATAAATATGGTGCGCCAGACAGGACTTGAACCTGCACGAATTGCTCACTGGATCCTAAGTCCAGCGCGTCTGCCAATTCCGCCACTAGCGCAGTTGCTATATTATTATATCAATTTTTATTAAAAAATTAAGGTATTAATTATATTTTGTTATAATTTAAGTATGAGTGAAAAAGTTATTGCAGTAATAGATATGAAAGCTTTTTATGCTTCTTTTGAATGTGTTGAAAGAGGTTTAGATCCTTTTACAACCCCTCTTGCAGTAACTGATGTTGCAAGAAAAGAAGCTACAATTGTTTTATCAGTGTCTCCTTACTTAAAAGAACTTGGAGTACCTTCACGATGTAGAAGAAGAGATTTACCAAAAGATATCAAAGGAATGATTTATGCAACCCCCCAAATGGAAAAGTATGTTAAAAAAAGTGCAGAAATTGTTTCTATATTTTTAGATTTTGTAGGACTTGATGATATTCATATTTATTCAATTGATGAATCTTTTTTAGATTTAACTCCATATTTAAAATTATATAAATGCACTCCTTATGAACTTGCTCAAAGAATATTAAAAAGAATAAAAGATAAAACTTCTTTACCTGCTACATGTGGACTTGGAAATAACATGTTTCTTGCAAAAGTTGCAGATGATTTATACGCAAAAAAGAGTAAAGATTTTATAGGAACATTATATTCAAATGAAATAAAAGAGAAATTATATCCAATAACTCCTTTAGATAAAATATGGGGAATATCAAAAGGATATCTTACTCGTTTAAATAAATTAGGCATATATAAAGTAGAAGATTTAGCAACTTTTGATTTAAATAAACTTAAAAAAGAATTTGGAGTACTTGGAGAAGAATTATATAATCACGCTAATGGAAGAGATGATACTAATATAAGAGATAAATATGTTCCAGTTAATAAAGCTTTAAGTGTAGGACAAGTATTACTTAAAGATTATAACTATCAAAATGCTAAATTAATTGTTAAAGAAATGAATGATGAATTAGCATTTAGATTAAGAGAAATAAATAAGAAAACTAATACAATTCATTTAATGATTGGATATTCAATGTGCAGTGAAGAAGCAGGATTTGCAAAAAGTTTATCATTATCTAAACCTACTAATAATACTAAAGATATATTTGAAGCATTAATGTATATTTATAATTCTTATATTGAAGATAAACCAATAAGAAGAATAGGAATTAGTTATTCTAATTTAGAATCTTCAAGTTATGATCAATTATCTTTATTTAAAGATTTAGAGGAAGAAGATATTGAATCTAAAATGTATAGTAGTTTTGATGAAATACATAATCGATTTGGTAGAGATAAATTATTGAAATTAGATAGTAAAGATAAAGATTCTACTATTAAAGAAAGACATAATCAAATTGGTGGTCATAGAAGATGAAATCTCATAGTGCCAAAATTATTAAGAATTTATTACTATTTTGAAGTGCTTATATGTATAATAGACTAGTGGAAATTAAAGAGGTACTTTGAAATGGAAAAATATCTTGTTTTATGTGATTTAGATGATACTTTATTAACTAGTGATAAAAAAGTTACAAAGGAATCTAGTGATTTTATTAAAGAATTTAATAAATCAGGTAATATGTTTTGTATTTGTACTGGAAGACCATATCAAGGAGCGTATGAATTTTATAAATCAATTGGAGCGTCTACTCCACTTGTTTGTGATAACGGATGTTCTATTTATTTTAAAGATGAAGAACCAGTATTCTTTGGAATAAATTTAGATATTTTTAAAGAAATGATTTTAAAATTAAAAGAAATTAGTGTTGATATTTATGCAGTTACCGCAAATAAAGTTAGTTATTCTTATAATTATAATAAAGTTCCAGATTTTATTAAGCATAATGAATTTAATGATATTGTAAATATTGAGGATGATTTTGAAAATGCAATGCATGAACCATTACTTATTAATTTAAATATTTATGAAATGTATTATGATAAATGTATTGAAATATTAGAAAGTTATAAAGATTATGTTCAATATACTTTCTGGGGAAATGTCATTGGAGAATGTGGATTTGAAATTAAATCCGTTAAAGGATCTAAAGGTAACGCTTTAAAATATTTAAAAAATAAATATAAATTTAAAGAAGATCATACTTTAGCATTTGGAGATCAAGTTAATGATATTCCAATGTTAAAAGAAGCTCATTATGGAGTTGCTATGATTAATGCTAGTGATGATATTAAAAAAGAAACAAATTATCAAACTGATTATGATTATGACCATAATGGAGTTATTGAATTTATTAAGAAAAATAAATTATATTAATAAAAAAGAAGAAGTAGTGGGGAAACTATTTCTTCTTTTTATGAATAAAATATCTAGTAATAATTGCAATAATAGAAATAAGAATTATTGAAAAGGAGATTATTATTGCAATTACTCTATGATCGGTAAAATTAATGAAGGTATTTAACATAAATTACCTTCAGCTTCTAATTTGTCTTTTTCTTTTATTTCCATATATTCTTTTTTAGAAATAGGAGTGATTCTAAAGACAAAATAGCAATATTTTAGAAAGATTAAACATGTAAAAACAATACTCATTGTTAAATTATTAATGAAATATAATGTTGTAAGAAGGAGTGCACTAACACATAAAAGTAAGATTAACTCATTTCTTAAAGTCATAACTCTATGTTTTGCAAAATTTTCTACATGTTTTTTATAAAGTTTTGAATTTAAAAACCAAGTAGCAAACTTTTTAGATCCTCTTACATAACAAAAAGTAGTAAGTAAAAAGAAAGGAACGGTTGGTAAAATTGGGAGAAATATTCCTACAACTCCAAGTGCTAATGAAATTGAACCAATAACAAGTAAAGTCACTCTTAAAACTTTACTTCTTACAAGTTTTATTTCTACTTCTTTCTTTTCTTCTTTTTTAATCTCTTCCATAAAATAATACTTGTTAGCAATATCTAACAAGACGATTTATTATACAGGAAAGAAATATCTTTTGTCTATTATTATTTTAAATAACCTTTAGATAATTTATAAAAGTAATCACAAATCTCAGATGGAGAAGATTTAAAATCATCTTCTTTAATCCACCATTTAATTGTATTCATAATATCAATAATAGTGATTTTTATGATTAAAGATTCAGGAATTTCAGTAGAAGTAATAATCGAATCTTTATTTTTATTAATTAAATCAATCATTGAATGATGTAATAATTTTAAGAATATTCCATAAGATTCATTATCAAAAACTGCTTTTAAAACATTTCTATCTTCATAGAAATGAGTAAGCATATGTAAAAAGATATCTTTAAAATTTTCTTTATTTGAAAAATCGTGATTATTTTCTTTTTCAAGAGAAGAAGAATTGATATGTTCAAAAATATCTTCAGTGATTGATTGAAGAATGTCTTCTTTTGAATCAAAATGTTGGTAGAATGTTGATCTTGCAACTTTTGAATCATTTAAAATATCTTGAATAGTGATATCGTTATAATTTTTAGATTCTAATATTTTTAAAAAAGAATCTTTAATATCTTTTTTAGTTTTAATAACTCTTTTATCCATACATCTATTTTAATATAAAATATAGTAATTATCGAACAATTTTATTGTATTTGTATCTATTTTTAAGTAAAATTATAATACATTTTTTAAAAAAAGTTCGGAAATTATGGTAAGTCAAATTGATAAAAAAGATTTAATTAAAAAAATATGTATGTCTGCAATGTGTTTAGCACTTGCAGTTATTTTACCAATTGCTTTCCATGCAATTCCAAATAGTGCAGTTATTTTTTCTCCACTTCATATTCCAGTATTACTTTGTGGATTAGTTTGTGGATATAAATTTGGATTACTTGTGGGATTATGTGCACCAATTTTATCAATGTTAATTTCAGGAATGCCAACTGCTGCTAATCTTCCTTCAATGATTGTTGAATGTTTAATTTATGGAAGCTTACCTTATTTATATTTAAAAATAGTTAAATTTAAACATTTATATATCAATATTTATGTTGGATTAATAATTTCAATATTAATTGGAAGATGTTTTGGTGGATTAGTAAGTGCATTAATGTATACAGATGGGACATATTCTATTGGAATATGGGCAACAAGTTATTTTGTAAAGGGGTGGCCAGGAATAGTTATTCAAATTGTGTTAATTCCAAATGTTGTATTTTTATTAGAGAAATCTAAATTAATAAAGTTAGAAAATGATAAAAATAAAGAAATTAGTAAAGAAAATAAAAAAATAAATGAATATGAGGAGTAAGAAATGAAAAAAAGAAATTTATTATTAACTTTAGGGGTACTTTGTACATCAATTAGTTTAACTTCATGTAACAATGAAGAAACTTCAACTGAATTTAATCCAGAAAATAATTTAGTTGTTTTGGTAACATCAAATATTAAAGGAGATGTTTTAAAATTAAAAAATATTAAAGGATTAAAGACTGATTTAGAAAGTAAAGGTGCAGAAGTTATCTTACTTGATTCTGGTAATTTTTTAGCAGGTTCAAAATATACATCATTTGATAGTGGTAAAACATTTATTTCTTTAATGAAAGAAGTTGGATATAACGCAGTTAATTTAGGTGCATTTGAATTTGCATTTGGAAATGGAAAAGTTGGTAATGATAATCATGAAGTTTTCTATGAAGATGGCACTTTAGGAAGTTTTTTAAAAGAAGCTTCTTTAGATGCAGTTTCTAATATTAAACTTAACGATAATGAATACGCATACAATCCTAGTTTAACTATTACTACAAAAAACAATAAAAAAGTTGAAATTGCAGGTGTTATTGATGAAAATGCTCCAAGTTTTGTCTTAGAAAGTAATTTTAATGATTTAGATGTCCATACTGATCCAGTAGTTACACAAGAATTATTAGAAAAAAGTACTGCAGATTTTAAGATTTGTTTAGAAAATTATACATATGATCGTTCAGATTATTCTTCATACAGCGATATTAATTCTAAATCATTAACTAATGGTAATTTTAAAATTGAAGGATATTCAATTAATAATAAAACTTTAGGATTTAAAGATTTTACTAAAGAAATTACTAATTATGAATCAAAAGATTTAGATTCTAAATTAAATGATTTAGAAAAAGAAATTGAAAGTAACGAAGATACAAGAAGAATCTTTGGAAGTGAAGTTACTTTAAATGGATCATCATATGATAACCGTACTAAAGAAACAAATTTAGGAGATTTCTGGTGTGACGCTTTAAAATGGTATGCATTAAATGGAGTTTTAGTATCAAATAGTGAAGAAGTTAAACTCGAAGTTAGTGAAGATAAAGTTGTTTCTATTTGGAACGGAGGTAATTTAAGAGATTATCTTTATGCAGGAGATGTCTCAATGAAAGATTTAAAGAGAGTTTTACCTTATCCAAATAAAATTGGAATTATGTATTTAAAAGGAAAAGAATTATTAGAACTTTTAGAAGTTGCTAGTATGAATTTGACTCAATCAATTGAAACATTAGATTCTTTAGCATCATTTATGCAAGTTAGTGGAATTAACTACACTATTAATACTAAAAATGAATATAGTAAAGGTGAAGCTTATGGAAAATATTGGTATAAAGATAATAATGTTGGAAGTAGAGTTACTATAAATTCAATTAATGGAAATGAATTCAATGAAGATGAAACATACGCAGTTGTTACAAGTAATGCAATATTAAATGGAATGGATTCAAATTATGTTTCTTTAAATGCTACTAATAAAGTTATTTGTGATAGATTAATTAGAGAATGTATTCCAGAATATGTTTTTAATGGATTAGATGGTGATATTACATCTAAATATAGTAATGTTGATAATAGGATTATAATTAAATAATGAATAAGAAAATTACAGAAATAAAAGAAGAGATTAAAAAAGTTATTAAGGGAAAGGATGAAGTAATTGATAAATTATTACTTGGATTTTTTAGTGATGGGAATATTTTAATTGATGATGTTCCAGGGGTAGGAAAAACTACATTAACTAAAACATTTTCTAAAGTAATGGATTTAAAATTTACAAGAATTCAATGTACTATTGATCTTTTACCAAGTGATATTATTGGATTTACTTATTTTGATAAAATTGATAATAAATTTAAATATAAAGAAGGTGTTATTAATAATTCAAATATTGTTTTAGTAGATGAAATTAATAGAACAAGTAGTAAAACTCAAGCGGCATTACTTGAAGCAATGGAAGAAAAACAAGTTACTGTTGATGGAAATACTTATAAATTAAAAGATCCTTTTATTTTAATCGCTACTCAAAATGAAGTTGGAAGTATTGGAACTCAAAAATTACCATATGCTGAGCTTGATAGATTCTTTATTTCTTTTTCAATTGGATACCCATCACTAGAATCAGAGATCGATATTTTAAAATCTAAAAATGATCAAGATTTATTAAAAAATATTAATAGAATATGTAGTAATGAAGATATTTTAAGTATTAAAAATGAAATAGATAAAGTTGAAGTTAAAGATAATATCTATAAATATATTGTTAATTTAGTAGATTCTACTAGAAATAATCCTGAAATTGAGATTGGATTAAGTACTAGATGTTCAATTGATTTATTAAAAGGAAGTAAAGTTAATGCGTATTTTAATAACCGTAATTATTGTTTACCTCAAGAT
>CAVGUB010000010.1:0-2873 GCA_963632375.1 Phocaeicola dorei
GTTTCATAATCCTACAATAAATATAAATCCTACTTTTCCTACTAATATTATAAAGAGTATAAATTTATTTGTCTATAAAAATTAAATAGATTTTTATATTAAAAAAACATTAAAATAAGTTATAACAGATGTTATACTTTATTTAAAGGGAGGATAATATGAAATATAATTTAAAAAAAGATATTGAATATGTAAAAGCAATATTAAACATTAATGATGACGGAATTTCTGAATTTTTTAATATTTCTCCTATGACTTTAAATAGATGGATAAATGGCTCAAACTTCCCTGAAAATGAAAGTTTAGAAAAAATATATGATAAAATTTATAAAAATAATATTGATTTAAATAAAATAAAAGAAGAAATGTATAATTCTCGATTAAAAGAAAATCATATTCTTTTATTTCATGGTGCAAAAACTGAAATAATAGGAGATCCATCTATTTCTTTTAGCGGAAATAAAAAAGATTTTGGAAAAGGATTTTATTTAGGTGAATCATTTAATCAATCAGCAAGTTTTGTATCAATATATGATAATTCATCTGTATACATTTTTGATTTTAATAAAAGTAATATTAAAATTAAAGAATTTGTAGTTTGTAAAGATTGGATTATATTAATTGCTTATTTTAGAGGTGAATTAAATGAATACGCTAAATCTGATTATATAAAAAAATTATTAAATGAATTGAATAATGTGGATGTAGTTATTGCACCAATTGCAGATAACACAATGTATACAATTTTAGATGATTTTATAAAAGGAAAAATAACTGATTTACAATGTATTAACGCATTAAGCGCTAATAGATTAGGAAAACAATATGTATTCTTAAATGACAAAATTATAAAAAAGAATTTAAAAGTTTTAGAAAGATGTTATTTTTCAGAAGCTGAAAAAGAACATTATGAATTGTGCCGCTTAAAAGAAAATTTAATTGGTCATAATAAAGTAATTTTAGCGTTAAGAGAATATGCTGGAAAAGGAAAATATATCGAGGAGTTATTTTAATATGTATGAATTAAGTGAAAATGATAGATTATTATGTAGATTTGTAAGTGATTTATTTGAATATTCAACCACTCAGAAAGATTGTTCATCAAAGCTTTTTATTAAAGCATATGCCTTTTCTACACTAGAAAAAACAAGATTATCATCAGATACTTTCCTTTTTGATTGTATAAGTGTTCCTGAAGCTTATGAAATAATAAAAAAAGAAAAGAAATTAGAAAGAGGTAAAGAAATTTATCCTTCTTATGTTATGGCATGGATTGGTTATATAATGGAATTTTTTTGTGTAACTCAAAAACTTCCTATTTCTATATTTTATAGACTTATTAAACCTGATGAATTATATTCAATTTATGAAGCATATCATTCAATGGATAATGAACTAGCGTTAAGAAGAATTATGGAAGCAAAAGGAATGCGTACAATTGAAAATCGAAATGATGTTGAATTAATGACTAAAATTTATTTTGGTAAGTCAAAAATTAAAAACGCTTATAAAAATTAACTTTATTTGATAAAAATAGATTGTAACACGTGTTACAATCTATTTTATTAGATGTTACATTTTATCTAAAAAAGGTGCTATCAAATGATAACACCCTTTAAGAGATTTATATGAATTGGATAATCTTCTTTTTATAATGGTAAATCTTTCTTTTCAAAGACTTTGAATGATGCAAAGTACATAACAAGTGAAATACCAACAAGTCCAATAAGTTTATACCAATAGACATTATCAGCATTTAATACTGCATTTGTATCAAATAAAGTCATAATTGTACAATAGTTGAAGTAATTCATTGATTCAATTCTAATTGTAGCTGGGATAGTTTTTGTACCAAATAAACCTAAAATTGAACAGATATAGAAGAAGATAGAAATACCTCCACCAACTCCAACTGCATTAGTTGTTTTATTAAATAATGATGATGTGAAGAAACAAATACTTGAAATAGTAAGTGTAACAAGGTAGTTACCTAATGCAAATTTAAGCATGTATTCAACAGTAATTGATGTTTCAATATCAGCACTACCACAAGCAATACCAATTTGACGAGCAGCAAGACCAAAGCATAAAAGTACTAAAGCCATAACTGTTTCACTGAAGATTAAATACATTCCTTCAGTAAAGATGTATGTATTTCTCTTAATTGGAGTAGAGAATGTGAATGCTAAAGATCCATTTTCAACTTTCTTAGCAACTAAATCATTAGCAAGCATAATTGTATATCCCATTGGGACAAGTAAACATGCAAGAGCAAAACCAATACCACCAAGAACAATACCATATGTATTCATTTCACCCATTTCACTTAATGAGTCAGAAATTCCTACTGATAATTGATCCATGATGCCTTTACCTGCAACATTTAATGCAATTAAACTAGCATCATCACTAGAATATCCTGCACTAACTTTTTTAGTATAAATTTCTTTATAACTTGCAATAGCACCACTACCATATGAATAAATTAAATTCATTGTAGTAGTTCCACTATTTCTACCAGTTGCTGCAGGAATTTGATCAACAGATGTAATACCTGCACTATATTTATCGTTATAATCTTGGATTAATTTCTTTTCTGCTTTTTTAGCAACATCATCGATTGCTCTTGAAGTGATTGCACTTTCAATAGCGTTTTCACCATCAAAATAATCATTTAATCCTAATAAATCACGAGTAACATATTCTGTTAAGAAGTTATTTAAATCTTCTTTTAAAGAAGAAATATCATCTTGAGCATCAATTTTAGCTTGTTTGATTTCTTCTTCAGTATAATCTTCACCAGTTAATGCTAATTTTCTTCTTTTTTCTAAAGATGTAGCTTTTGTACCTGTTTTTCCATCAATTTTAATGAA
>CAVGUB010000010.1:3678-6555 GCA_963632375.1 Phocaeicola dorei
TAAGAAATACTACCTTGTTTAATAGTAGATTCATCACCTGCTGAAGAGAATAAATTCTTCATTGCAGTTGATGTAGCGTTAATATTTAAAGTAGATAAAATACCAACAACTACTGCAATTAAAGCACCATTACATAAAGAAACTGTTGCAAGTGCTTTACCATTTGATTTTAATGATTCTCTAAAGATTGCTTTAGAAAATAAATGAGATTTTTTAATCTTTTTATCTTTAATATTATCAAGTTCTGGAGGAAGTGCCATGACTTCTTCATTCATATTGTTATTTTCCATAATTAACTCCTTTTATTTAAGTTTTCATCAAAATAACTTTGTAAGTTATAAGGTTTTTGAGAAATAAATTTTAATTCTTTTCCACTTAATTCTTTCATTAATGGATCTACTAAATTATTCTCAATTCTAATAGTTACTTGGTTATATTGAGGTTGATCTTTAATTACAAATTCTTTATTAACATTTAAGAAATTAAAGTAATCTTCATGATTAATAAATTCAATTTTATAATCTCTTAATGTTCTATTTCTAATTTCATTACAATCTACAATTGAAGTGATATGTCCTTTATTAAAGAAAACTACTCTATCACAAACTTTTTCAAGTTCTTCAATTGTGTTACTTGTCATGATAATAGTTCTTCCTTTTTCTTTTTCTTCTTTAATAATGTTCAAGAATTCATCTCTCATTAATGGATCAAGTCCAGTTGTTGGTTCATCCATAATAAGAATAGGTGTATTTTTCATTGTTGCTGCAACAATTGATGTTTTTTGTTTCATACCTTTTGACATACGTCTAGGATACGCAGTGACATCAAGTTGCATTCTTT
The DNA here is from genome assembly GCA_963632375.1 of Phocaeicola dorei. Lineage (GTDB taxonomy): Bacteria > Bacillota_I > Bacilli_A > RFN20 > CAG-826 > Onthovivens. The sequence goes on from CAVGUB010000010.1 coordinate 4,519, forward strand.
TAATGACTTCATCTGCTTTTTTACTATAATCATCATTTAAATGAGATAAAGAAGCATATGATTTTAAGAAAGCATTACCAGTTTTTAAATCAGGGAAATTAATTTCTCCAGGAATATATCCAATATAATTCTTTAATATATGAGCGTCTTTATACGCATTCATATTATAAATATCAATATTTCCTTGAGTAGGTTTAATAAATCCCATAATTAATCTTAAAAGAGTAGTTTTACCAGCACCATTTTCGCCCATGATGCCTAAAGTTTCTCCTTTATAGACTTTTAAATTTACATTAAAATTTCCTCTACCATTTCCATAATCTTTAGAAATATTTTTAATATCAATTACTACTTCTTTATTCATAACTAAATTCCTTTAAATTCTTTTTCTTCTTTATAGAATTTCATGAAGAAATCTTCTAAAGTTTCTTTAATTTCGTTAAAATCAAGAACTTCCTTACTTGCAAGTAAATTAACAAAGTTAGAAATATTACTATCTTCAATAGCAAATGTAATTTCTTTATTATCTTCGTTAAAATCTACAATTTGATAGATATCACTTGTAGAATCTTTTAATTCATAATAAGAATTATCTTTAAATTTAACTTTATATACTTTATGAGTATTATGTTTTAAATCATCTGCGATGAATGTTGAAACAATCTTTCCATCTTTAATAATAGCGATTCGATCACAACTAACATCAATTTCTCTAAAGATATGTGAAGAAAGAAGAATTGTTTTTCCTCTTTTCTTTTCAAGTTTAATGAGTTCAATAAACTTATCTTGCATTTCAGGATCAAGTCCACTTGATGGTTCATCCATAATGATAATATCTGGATCAGACATAAATGCACATACAATAACAAGTTTTCTTCTCATACCAATACTCATTTCTTTACAAAGAAGTGATGTATCAAGTTCAAATTCTTTAATTAACCAATTTAAGAATGTAGTATCTTTAACATTCTTTAATTCCATTTGGTTTTTAATAACATCTTTTCCTTTAAGTAAAGGAGGAAGGGCAACTTCACCAGGTATATAAGATACCTTTTGCATAACTTCATATCTATTTTTAAAGGTGTTTTCTCCGTTAATTAATGTTTCTCCACTATCTGGTCTAGTAAATCCCATTAACATTCTAATTGTTGTAGATTTACCTGCTCCATTAGGTCCAAGATAACCAAAGCATTCACCTTTTTTAACATCAATGCTTACGTCAAATACGCCTCTTCCATGACCAAAGTCTTTGGTAAGATGATTAATTTCTATAATACTATCCATATTTTGACCTCCTATTGAGAAATTGCACACTTGCACAATTTCTAGATAGTAGTATAATGATTTAGGAAAAAAATAAAAGACTAAAATATAGATATTGCACGAATTGTATTAAATTGGTCAATATTGAACGAAATGAGGTAAAACATGCAAAAACTCAAGATAGAAAACGAAGATAAAAGAGTTAAAAGAAGTAAAAGAGACTTATCTAATGCATTAGATGAATTATTAAACGAAAAGAATTTTGATGATATTTCAATTCAAGATATCACAGATAAAGCAATGGTAAGTAAAAATACATTCTATAATAACTTTCTTGATAAGAATGAATTATTAATGTATTTATTTAGAAGATATTCATTAGAAATATATGAAAAAATCGAACCATTATTTGATGAATCTGATGATTTAGAAGAAATATCAAAAGAATCTTTAAAATATGTTATTTCATATTTATCTAATAATTATAAGAAATTTAAAAAGATGATTAATAATGATAGAAGTAAAGCATTATATTGGAATTTTTATTCATTTATTCAAGAAATAGTTACTTTTATATTTCAAAGTTATAAAGATCAACTACCTTTTGATACCCCTTTAGAAATTATTTCTCCATTTCTAGCAGGTGGTATTTCTTCTTTAATTTATTCAATGTATGAAGGTGAAAAAATATATTCTCAAGAAGAAATATATGAATATTTAGAAAAAATTATCAGTTCTAAACTATTAAAACGAAAAGAAATTTAAGTAAGGATT
>CAVGUB010000011.1:0-1338 GCA_963632375.1 Phocaeicola dorei
ATTTCGCATTGACTTTTTAGACAATTTTTATTTTTTTACAATATATGTTTTAATCTTTTTATTTAATGATTTAAACTAATTCTAAAAACTTTATCACGTTACAAATAATACTTCTTAATAAATATTCTAATTACATAGTAGCAATTCTATTTCTCTATATCATTCCTTCTACTTTTAAATACACTAATAAACCAGTAAGAATAATAAATACAATATTTAATGTAATTGATATAATGAATATTATTTTATGTCTTTCCTTTCTTTTTCTTTTGGATTCATCAATATAATCATTATGTTCTACTTTTTCTCTATATTCTTCAAGCTTTCCATTTAATTCTTTAATTTTGCTATCTAATTTTTCTTCGTATTCCTCTTTTCTACCAATTGATTCTTTCTTCGCTTTTATTAAATCATCTAATTTTTCTATACATTCTTCTTTACCTTTGATCTTAAGATTAAGTAAAGCTTCCTTTGTGTCTTCATTTAATATTGCTTTTAATAATTTATCATCTCTATTAATTGAATTATTGTTACATGTTTCAATTAAGCTCTTTAATTCTTCTAATGTTACATTATTATTAGAATTATTAAGATATTTATTTTCTAATAGTTCTACCACTATTTTATTCATATTACTATTAGAATCACTAGCATCTTTATTAAGAGCTTCATATAATTCAAGTTTCATTTTAACATGAATTGATTTCATATTATTTTCTTTATTCATCTTTATTACCTCCATTTGTATAATTTGAAATATAATTTGCAAGATCTTGAATAAACTCAGTATTATCTTGTAATAGGTTTAGTGAATAATCAGAAATATCATAATAATAATCATCTGGATTATATCCATCATCTTCTAATCGAAAAACATTTTTAGTGTTTTCAATTAGTAATAATGAAAGACATCTAGAAAGTAATAAAGTCATATTAGATTGAATATCTTCTATATTCTTAAGTCTAGTATCATGCGAATCTAGATTATCACTAATATTCTTTAAATATCTCTTATCCTCATTATTTAGAAAATAATCATCTAATAAATCATTAATAAATTGATTAAATGATATATTTCTTTCTTTTAAAAGTTCTTCTACTTTTAATCTTGTATCTTCGTTTTTGAAACGAATATTAACTCTTTGTTCCATTTATTTTTTTCTCCTTTTCTATTAAGAACTAACCATTTATAAAAAGAGTATTACTTATAAATGATTGTAAGGACATTTTAAAATAGATAAGTGAAAAAAGGTGAAATCAAAACTAAAAGGTAGGAACTTTTTTTACTAACTTTAAAAAAAGATGCATAAATATGCATATAATTTCATTGTATTCTTC
>CAVGUB010000011.1:1348-3638 GCA_963632375.1 Phocaeicola dorei
ATATTAACCTCCAATATGTAATAAGAATTAATCATTTATAATTAATAAAATTCTTATAAATGATTGTAAGTTCATTTTAAAATAAATGAGCGAAAAAAGTTGAAATCAAAATCGAAAGGTAGGAACTTTTTTACTAGTCTTAAAAAAATATGCATAAATATGCATATAATTTCATTTTATTCTCCATTATTTAAAGAAATTGCTAGAAATAATTAAAATATTTTACTTAAAAGAAATTAACAACTTTAATTGAATATCATTAAAGAACAAATCGGTCTATCGATTTAGAGTATTTGAAATTTTATAAAAGTTCAAATTAAATTGAGATTTTTTGGGTTGAGCCAAAAAAGCATCAATTCCCTTATCCTGTCTTAATACTTTCAAAATAATAATTTTAAAGTAAAAAACATTCATAAATTAAAAAAAATATCGATATTTATCGATATAATTTTAGTATCCACAAAATGTACAAATTTAACAAGTAAAATCTAGAATAAATAAAATAATGCGATATTTATCGATATAATTCGAAAATATCCATTAAATGTACATCGTTATCTTGAAGAAATTGTACAGTCATATTTTAAAGATAATGGGTTTTATCAAAGAAATTTATATTATTATTTAGATTTCTATTATAAGTTTCGTGACATTTTTAACACAGTGAGTTCAAACTCTTTCCTTAACTGAAAATATTTTAATTCGAACTTAATATTATAACCAGCTTCTCTTAATGAAGATACAAATGAACTTAATTGTTCTTTTGTGCTTTTCTGATACACACCTGTATGCCTAAAAAATATTTTATTTTCAAATTAAAATACAATTTATATTTAGCGGTTTGGTATATTTTTTATCAAAACCGCTAAAGATAATTATATAAATCACTTAATATAAAAAAGTCATTAAAGTATATAAACTTTGTTAATTTTATTTTTATTGGTGTTGAAAAAGCATTAAATGATAAGAAAAAACCTTAGATTGTATCGCTTTGTTGTAGGTCTAGAATCCAAATAACTAGTCTCAATTATTAGGAGAAAAACTTATCTTTCAATTTCACTTAACTTATTCAGCAATTCATTTTTCATAGAACTTTCTAATACATAAGTGTTTAATGTCATATCAACATTTTTATGTCCAAGTAAGAGTTGAGGAAGTTTTCCATCTTTTGATTCTAAATATAAATAAGTTGCAATTGATTTTCTTCCAAATCCATGGAAAGTATTATGTTCTACATTAGCTTTTTTAAAAGCTTTATTAAGTTCTCTACGCAATGTATTTTTAGAAATTGGAAATATGAAATCATCCTCACTAAAAGTAAATTTTGTTAAAAATTCCTTAAAATGCTTTGCAACTTCTCCTACAAAATATGTAGTTCTTATTGAACTTGCATTTTTTAAATATGGTAATGCTTCATCTTTTAAACTAAATCTTTGTTTATATATAGAAACTGATACAATTAACTCTCCATTTATTGCTTTAGAAAAGCTAATATCTTTTAGCTTAATTCCCATAAATTCACTTATTCTACATCCTGAATAATATAAAAGTTCAAATACATATTTATAATATTCATTAGATGCATTATTCCAAACTTTTTTAGCATCCTCAGGTGAAGTATATTTATGGATGTTGCTTTTAGCATCAAAATTTTTAAAACATTCTAAATCATCAATAAGAATTCTTTCTTTTTCATAACTTATTAGTTTTCTTCTTGCAGAATAATTAATGAGATTTTTTAAAGTATTTAAAATTGTGTTCTTATATTCTGATGATAATTCCATATTTTTAATTTTCATTTTAAAAGATAAAATATTTTCTTCATTAAAACATTCATCAACTTCTAAATCTCCATTAAGGCATGGTTTATAATACTTTTCATACTTATATTTAAAAGCTTTAATAGTGCTTCTTTTCTTATCATCACTTTCCATTTTAATCGCATAATCTCTTGCAAGATCATTTAAAGTATAACCTTCCATTTTAATCTCACTTTTTCCATACTTTTCTTTTAAATTTTGGATTATTCTTTTTTCTAAATCTTCCAACCGTCTTTTACTTTTAAAGTTTTTATCTTTAATAGATTCTTTTGAATAATGATATGATTTATTATTAATAACTACATGTCCATCAATGAAATAATAATTTTCCTTCTTTTTAGATTTATATACTGCCAATAATTTTATCCTCCAAGTTACATTTAAATCTCATAAGGGTGTTTATTTTTTCTTTAATTTTACTTTAAAAAATGTTTTAATTAGTGTAACACCAAACACTAACTGTTTCCTCT
>CAVGUB010000012.1:0-5353 GCA_963632375.1 Phocaeicola dorei
CGGACCGCTCATAACGGTTAGGTTCTGGGTTCAAGTCCTAGATGGTCCACCATTATGGAGAAATACCCAAGCGGCTGAAGGGGTCGGTCTTGAAAACCGATAGAGGATGCAAGTCCTGCGAGGGTTCGAATCCCTCTTTCTCCGCCACTATTTAGGACAACGAAATCGCGGGGTAGAGCAGTTTGGTAGCTCGTCGGGCTCATAACCCGGAGGTCGTAGGTTCAAATCCTATCCCCGCAACCATTTAGTATATATAAGTTGAATAGAAATATTCAACTTTTTTTGTATATAAAAATCTTTTTAAACAATTTATAATTATTGATAGAGGTATTTATGAATATTAATCAATATTTAAAAAAAGGATATGAATTATCACCAATTTACAAGGAAGTAGATTTAGATGATTATAAAAAAATTAAAAAGATAGAACTTGATGAATCAGATTTAAAAGAATTATTTTTAAATAAACGTTATAAAATCAAAGATTTGTTTTATGATAAAGATAAAGTTATATTAATTAAATGTAAATCTCGCTATAAAATCACTATTGAAGATATGTCTTTATTAATTAAAAATTTTATTAAAGATGAAGTTATTGATGAAGATGATATATGGTCAATTAACTTTCTTTTTAATTTAAAGTATAAAAATAAGTATATTTATTCTCCTAATCTTAATGATTTTAATAAAAATATCCATAAAGATTATTTATATGATGATAATAATCATTTAGTGTTATTTTTAATTGCAAAGTTATTAAATGACACTAATCATGATGATCCTTTAGAAGAATTATGTAAATTAGAAAGATTTATTAGTGATATTTTAAATAATAGAGATTTAAATAAACATGAAAGAAAATATAGTAATGAAACTTTAGGATTTATTCTTGAAGGAATAGATGTTTTAAATGATTCTGATTCTTCTTTAGATCCTAAAATTTTAAAATTCTATAAAGAAAATTTAATTAAATTAGCCTCTATTAATGATCCTGTAGCTTTAAGAAGCTTAGGATATGATTATTATGAAGGATTATATGATTTCCCTTTAGATTATTCAAAATCTTTATATTATTTAACTAAATACTTTGAATTAACTGAAGATATGGATGTAACTCGTCCTATTGGATATATTTATTATTATGGAAGAAATAATAATGGAATCCCTCAAAAAGAAAAAGCATTCCAATTTTTTGTACTTGGTCATTTAGCAGGTTATTTTGAATCTACATATAAATTAGCAGATTGTTATTTAAATGGATATGGAACGATTAAATCTAATAAAACTGCGTATGAATTAGTAAATTCTTTATATAATAAAACTTATAATCATTTTTTAAATGGACATCATTCTAAATACGCAGATATCGCTTTAAGAATGGGGAATTTCTATAAAAACGCAATATATGTTTCAAAAGATTTAGAAACTGCTAAAAGTTATTATTTAAAAGCAAGATGTGCAATAAAAGAAAGATTAAAAGAAATAAATGAATATCCAGGAGATCGAAGTGTTGCTTTAGGTATTTCTAACTCACTTAATGAATTAAATGAAGATAATGAAAGAGTTATTAAATATGGAGGGTATTTAGTTAAATCTTTTAAAGAATACTATAATTCAGAAGATTATTTAATTAAATTTGACTTTGTTCAAGGATTTATCCATATCTATATTTCTAGTAAAGAGAATGATTATTTATTAAATGTAATCTCGTCTTTAAATTTTTCTGAAAGATCAAAAGTTATTGAATATTTAATTAAAATAGAAAATTATGAAGTATTAGAATTTATTAATTTAGTAAATAAATATCCTTTAGAAGCGTTAAAATTAACGGATCATGAATTAATCGTAATTTTAAATAAAAATGGAGAGGAAGTTAGATATGCAGTTACTTTTGATGAATTAATTAATATCCCTCAAACTCTTGAATCATTACACAAAAAGTACATTGTAGTAAGTGTAGAATTTTATGAAGGAAGTAAACTTTATGATTATTTAACTTTTAATGAAAATATTAAAATAAATGATATTGTTAAAGTTAGAAGTAGAGACGAAACAAAGAGAGTAAAGGTTAAAGAAATAAAAAATCTTTATGAAGATGAACTTGCTTTACCTTTAGAAAAGATGTCAAAAATACTTTAAAAGGAGACAAAATGGAAATTAAAATTAGAAGAATTGAAGAAAAAGATTTTAATAAAGTAGAATTATTACTTAAAGAAGTTAAGGAATTACATAGAAATTTAAGACCAGATATTTTTTCTCCTAAAGAGACAAAATATTCAAAAGATGAAATTAAAGAAATAATGGAAAGTCAAGATAAAGGGATATTTGTAGCAGTAAACAATAATGATGAAGTAGTAGGTTATACTTTCTTTGAAATCCATATTCCTACAAGTGATCAACTTGTTCATAATAAAACTTTATACATAGATGATTTATGTATCGATGAAAATTATAGAGGAAATGGAATAGGTACTAAACTTTATGAAAATACTCTAAAATACGCAAAAGAAATTGGATGTTATAACCTTACTTTAAATGTTTGGTACGATAATAAAAACGCTTTAAATTTCTATAAGAAAATTGGATTAACTCCTCAAAAAATTGAAATGGAAAAAATCATCAAATAATTTTTTAGTATTAAATACTAGATGAGTTAGTAATATATAAATAGAAAATTAAATAATATTGAAAAAATACGCTTTTAATATTAGAATATTAGTATATGACTGGATCTCAATGGGTTGAATGGATTTTAAACGGATACAATTATTTTTTATACGCAGTTTTACTTGCTCTTTTAATATTGATTCTTTTAGCATGGTATTATATTGCGTATTTTTTTAATTCTTTAAAAAGAGATAATATTTTACCAAGATCAAATAAAAAATATAAATACGCTATTTTAATTCCTGCAAGAAATGAAGATAAAGTAATTTGTAATTTACTTGATTCTTTAAAAAATCAATCATATCCAAAAGAATTATTTGATGTTTATATTATTGTAGAATCAAAACTTGATCCTACTGTAAAGATTGCTAGAAAATATGGGTATAATGTAATTATTAGAAAAGATTTAGTAGGTAAAAGAACTAAAGGATACGCTTTAAATGAAGCATACCAATATATTAAAGAAAAAGGTTTAGAATATGATTCATTCTTTGTTATTGATGCTGATAATGTTTTAAGTAAACACTATATCAATTTAATGAATGATTGTAAAAATCAAGGTTATAAAGTAGGTATGGGGTATAGAAACTTTACTAATTCAAATAAGAATTGGATTAGTGCATGTAGTGCTACTTTATTTGCATTCATGAATCAATATACATCTAAAGGTAGATCTAAATTATTTAAAAAAATTAATTTAACTGGTACTGGATATTATGTTGATAAAGATATTATTGATAATATTGGAAGTTGGATTTTTAATGGAATGACTGAAGATGTTGAATTAACTTGTTATTGTTATTATCACAATATTCCAATGAATTATTATCCAATTGCACAATATTTTGATGAACAACCTACTGATTTTAAAACAGTTCACAAACAACACATTCGTTGGGTTTGGGGATATTTTGAAAATAGAAAGAGATTTAAAAATAAGAATCCAGATTATAAAGCTTTAGAAAATGGAAAATATAAAACATCTATATTTGAATATAATGTTTCTATTTATCCTTTAATTGTAATGGTAGTTTTATTACTTCTTGCATTCTTATTATCGTTTAGTTTCTTCATTGCAAGTTTATTTATGATGATTCCTTATAAAGAATTTGCAACTCAATTAGTACCTTTAACAACATTCTATTATTGTATTATTTATTTCTTATTACTTGATATTCCATTTGTAGTAGTATCAATGATTGTATTTATTATTTCAAATCGTTATTTAAAATTTAATTTTAAAACTAGATTAAAAGTATATTTTACTTTCTTATTTTTCTTTGCGGATTTCGTTCTTGCATTCTTTGATGGATTATTCCATAAATATAAAAGAACAAGTTGGGATAAAATACCTCATGATGGAAAGATTACAAGTAAAGACGCTTTAAGGGGATTAAATGATTCTAAAAACAAAAAACAATAAACAAAAAGTATTTTATTATACTGATGAACTTAATGATGATTTTGGGAACTTACCTCTTTCAAAAAAAGATGTTAATGATTTATTAGATAAATATAAATATACAAGAGGTAATTCTTTTAGAAGGTTTTGGTGTAATGCTTTGTATTTTTGCATTGTGCATCCAATTTTACATCTATTCTGTTTCTTTTTTGGAATTAAAAAAGAAGGAAGAGATAATTTAAAAGAATACGTCAAAAAATGTAAAGAAATTGGGAAAGGTGGTTTTATTTATGGAAATCATGTTTCTAATTTTGATGCATTTACTAATCAAGCTTATGTATTTCATAAAAGATGTGATGTAGTAGCTTTTTCAAATTCATTAGCAAATCCATTTTTAAGATGGATTATGAATGCTTGTGGATATTTCCCACTTCCAAATTCAATAGAACAATATAAAAGATTTTTAAATTCTATGAAGGAAGTTAACAAAAAGGGAGAGCATATGGTTATTTTTCCTGAAGCTCATATTTGGCCATATTACACAAAAATTAGACCATTTGTAGATGGAAGTTTTGGATATCCAGTTAAGTTTAATGTTCCTTCAATTCCAATTATTACAGTTTTTAAAAAAAGAAAGTTTTTTAAAAAACCAAGAAGAGTAATTTTAATTGGAAAATATGTAATGCCAAGAAGTGATTTAAAACCTAATGAAAATAAAAAATATGTTCGTGATGAAATTTACAAGCAAATGTGCGAATTAGCTTCTAAATATGATCAACAAGAATATATTAAATATGTTAAAGTTAGTGAAGAAGAACTAGAAAGATTGAAGAACCAAAAATAATTTGGTTCTTTTTTAAAAATTTTACTTATGTAAGAAATTTTAAAATGATAAAATATTTAAGTTGTGAAATTAGTATAACTTTGTAACTAATAGTGAAATAGTTTCCGCTTTGGTAGCAACATTTGTTGTAAAGAAGGAGGAAATTATTTATTATGCAACAAAATTCATACTTTGTAGAAGGTAAGATATCAAAATTATTATTAAAATTTTCTATTCCATGTGTCTTATCTTTATTAATTAGTGCTTTATATAATATTGTAGATCAAATTTTTATTGGAAATAGTAATGTCGGCACCATTGGAAATACAGCCACTTCAATTGTTTTCCCATTTACTTGTTTAGGTTTAGCTTTTGGTCTTTTACTTGGTGATGGTACCTCTGCTTTTATGTCTTTATCAATGGGTAAAAAAGAAAATGATAAATTATCCAAATCAGTTGGA
>CAVGUB010000013.1:0-4838 GCA_963632375.1 Phocaeicola dorei
GTATAAAGGAAAGTATTCTAATGAAATTAAGGAATTAATTGGAAAATTAAATTTCCAATTTGCATATCCAGAAATTGAAAAATCATTAAAAACAAATTTCAAAGATGAAAAGTTATTTTTAAATATTTTAAAGTCTGTTATTGGAACTCTTGATCCAAGTTTAAAAAATGTAATTGTTTCTAAAGATCTTAAAAATTCTTTTATTATTAAAAGAGGAGATGATGAAATTATTATTCAAGATGGTAAGCTTTTAAATCGAGAATTATTATCAAGTGGTACAATTGAAGGAATTGATGTTGCTTTATTTTTAGCAAATATGTATTCAAAAGAAAAATATTTTTATTATTGTGATGAACATTTTTCATATATTCATACTGAGATTGAAAAAAGAATTTTCCAAATTATGTTAAGAAATATAAAAGAAAAAGAACAATTAATTTTTACAACTCATAACGAAGAAATGTTTGAACTTAATCTACCAAAACATACTTTTGCACTTTTAAGAAGAAATAAAGATAATAATCCTGAGGTTGTTTTTGTTTCTTCTTTATTAAAAAGAAACACTGATTCAGTTAAGTGTGCAGTTCAAAATGATACTTTTAATACCTTACCAGATTTAACTTTATTAGATGAATTAGAAGATAATTATGAAGAATAGAAGAGTTTATTATTTTGTAGAAGGTGAATGTGAGAAAGAATTAGTAGATTCTTTAAAATCAAATCCTTCATTAATTATTCCTGGGAAATCTAAGGTATTTAATCCTATTACTAAAAGATTATCTTCAAATGATTTTGTTACTATTTTATCAAATAGCATTATTGTTTTTATTTTTGATACTGATACAAGTGATATAAATATTTTAGAACATAATTTAAAAATGATTGGGAAGTATTTAACTAAATCAGAAGTTATTTTAGTTCCTCAAGTTAAAATTTTGAAGATGAGTTGAAAAGATCTTTAAAAATTAAAAATATATTTGGATTAACTAATAGTAAAAGTTTATCAAATTTTAAAAGAGACTTTATTAAAATGAATAATATTAGAAATACTTTAGAAAAATACAATTTTGATATTAAAAAGTTATGGATTTTAAATCCTGATGGAAATTTTGCTAAATTCAAACAAGAAAGTTCTAAAATAAAAATATAAGCGTAATTATCGTGTTTTGAACTATTCGAAAATTTCGAATAGTTCATTTTTTTCTTTTAAAGATTTAAATTTATAAACATTTCTTAATAATTTTATTCTTAAAACTTGTAACTTATGATAATATATAGATATAGATTTCAAAAACACAAATTCATAATTTTTTATCCAAAAAGACTTAGTCTTTTAATTATATAATCAAGGAGGAAAAGATGGATACAATAGTTATTATTGACTATGGTAATTCAAATAATGAAGCACTTTTAAGAAAGTTAAGAGATGCAGATTGCTATAGTCTATTACTTCCAAGTGAAGTAGCACATGAAAAGATCAAGGAAGTTAAAGATCTAAAAGGAATTATTTTATCAGGAGGAGAAAGAGGAATAAATCAAAATAATGATTTATTTGATGAAGATTTATTAACTTATAATGTCCCTATTTTAGGTATTTCTTATGGAATGGAAATATTAGGAAGATATTTAGGTGCTAAAGTTAGTTATATTGAAGATAGAGAATATTCTAATCATGTTATTCGAGTAGGAACATATTCTCCACTTTTTAAAAATTGTAATGAAGAATTAGTAGTGTATATTCCTCATACATTTAAACTTGATAATTTACACGCTGAAGAAATTGCATTAAGTGATTCTTTAGGAGTTGTTGGATTTAAAAAATATAATTTATATGGATTAGAATTTTTACCAGAAAGTCCAAGATGTGAGAATGGATGGGAAATTTTAAATAATTTTATTGATATTTGTTCATGCCATAGAGACTTCACTTTAGATAATTTTATTAATCAAAAAGTTAAGAGTATTAAAGAAGAAGTTAAAGACGAAAAAGTTTTACTTGGATTATCAGGTGGACTTGATAGTGCTGTTTGTGCTCTTTTACTTAAAGAAGCAATTGGAGATAATTTAAAATGTGTCTTTATTGAAACTGGGTTACATAGAAAAATGGAACATGACCATATAGTTTCTAGATTTAAAGAACTTGGAATTGAAGTTACTTTAGTAGATGAAGGGGAATTATTCATTGAAAGACTTAAAGGAGTTATTGATCCTGATAAGAAAAGAGAAGTTATTTCAAAAACCTTTATTGAAGTATTAAATAGAGAAGCTAAAAAGATGGGTAACATCAAATTCTATGGACAAGGTACTTTATATACTGATATTAAAGAAAGTAAGTGGAGTAATAAAAATAAAGTTATTAAAAAATCATCAAATGTTTTAAATGATTTAATTATTTTAGAACCTTTAAAAGAATTAACTAAAGAAGAAGTTAGAATTGTAGGAAAATATTTAGGATTAAGTGATGTTTTCTATAAGATTCAACCATTCCCATTCTATGGACTTGCTTTAAGAATTATTGGAGAAGTTACTTTAATGAAGTTAGAAATTATTAGAGAAACTGACCGAATTTTACATGATGAAGTTAAAAAAGCAGGTGTAAGACGTGATTTATATCAATATTTTACAGTTCTTACTAATATTGATTCAGTAGGTATTACTAAAGATAATAAAGTTTATTACCATACAATTGCAATTAGAGCAGTTACATCAATGGATGGAATAAATGCTAAATTCTATCATTTTGATATGGATTTACTTGAAAAGATTTCAAGAAGAATTGTTCAAGAAGTTAGAGGTGTTAATAGAGTAGTTTACGATATTACTTCTAAACCACCATCAACAATTGAATACCAATAATAAATGTCCAAGAGTTCTAGGAACAATGCCTAGGACTTTTTAAAATTTGGATGTAATTATCTATTATTTAATTAATATTATTGATATAATTTGGAAATGGAATTTAAAGAATTATTTGAATATTATTTAGAAAATGCAGGATATTATAACGATAATAAATCCTACGAAAAACAATGTGAAATTGAACAAAAAGTTCATACAGATATAACTAATATAAGAACTAAAAAAGGGAAAATTGCTTTTGATTATCATTTATTAAGTGAGCTTATGGAAAATGGATCAATTGATGAAGATAAAATTAAAGAAGATTTTGAAGAATTTAAAGGATTAGTTAAAAAGTTACTTGAAGCTATGCCTGAAGATTATGATTTAAAATCAACACTTCTTTTTAATGGAATTGATTATGAAACATTTGATGAAGAATCTTTTAAAAATTATAGAGATAACAGAGTTCATACATATATTATGGATGAAATTTATGCTTTAAATGATAGTGGCACAAAATCTGTTGAAGAATTAAATGATTTAATGAATAAAAGATTTAAAGAATATAACGTTAATCTTGAACCTCCAGAAAGTAAAAAAATCATTACAAAATTATTAGGGTTTTTAGATGAAATCGATAACATTGTAAGTGAAAAAGAATTAAGACGAAAATTTGGATGTTATTCTAATTTTGTTCTTGGAAGAATGTATTTAAGAATCATTGATAAATTAGATGTTATTTATGATAGTTTTGATGATGAAGAGGAAGTATTAAAAGAAAAATATTCAATTTTAAAAAGATGTTTTAGTAAAGATCCTTACAATGATATGCTTTATAAAAACAATGAATTAGGTTTTATTTCTTATGAATTAAAAGATTCTAAAACTTATAAAGATGTAGTTGATGTTAATAAATACAAAAGAAGAGATGGATTAATTGAATATTTTTTGAATAATCTTTCTAAAATTTTTACTAATGAAGATAATTCTAAATATTTAGAAGGAATTATCAAAAGAAATTTCTTTTTCTTCCCTCTTTTAGTTTTTAAATGTGAAGCAGGGATTATTGGAGAAAAAGTAAAACATCCTTCAAAAGGAAGATTTGAAGAAGCGATTAAAATGATTAATTTGTATGTTCTTTATGTAAGAAATATTTTTAATGATGCAGATTCTCATATAATTAAAGATCCAATGTTTACAATAGAAGATTATTTTAATTTTTATTTTAAAGATCATGGAGTTACCTATTCATTCTTTAAAATTTTAGAAGATTTTTATATGGATGATAAAGATATTTTCTTAATTCAAGATTTAGAAAATGCATATAATGAAAAGAATGATTCTATAAGTCATGAAGAATTTAATAAAATTTTTAAAAATTTATGCAATACTAAATTAATCAAGAAATGTAATCAATATAACTTTATGTTTTATGATGAAATGGAATTAATGACTGCTTTTGATCTTGATGGAAATTCATTTATTGATGATGGTTTTGATGATGAAGATGAAGAAGAAATTACAAATATGGTAAAGGCATAGGAAATGGAAAAAGAAGATTTATTATTATATTTTTTAGAGAAAGAAGGATTAAAAAATCCTACTGATTTTTTTGAAGTTGAAAAATACAAACAATTAGTATTCAAAAAGATGGAAGATGAAACTAGTGAATACTTTAAAATTAATAAATTATATAAAGATTTAGATAAAATTCATAAAGAAAATAAATCTAATTTAAAAGAATATTATGATTTATTAAAAGAAATAAAAACATATATTGAAGATGATGTTGATATTGAAAAAGAATTAATATTTGTTGAAGAATTTGAAGATTTATCTAAAGGAGATGAAGAAGTTGATTTTAGTAAGAATATTAATTTAGTTTTAAAAAACATTGTGGGTAAAGAACTCAATTTTAAGATGGATGATTTATCTACTCTTGATGTTTTTAAGGGAGTTTTTAATGATAGAAATGTTAATGAAGACGCTCAAAACAC
>CAVGUB010000014.1:0-7049 GCA_963632375.1 Phocaeicola dorei
ATAAAGAGGATTCAATTCTTAAGTTTTTTGATATAAAAAATTACTTAAAAAAACGAATCATTAAGTACTCTTATCAACATTAAAGAAAGGTAAACTGTTGCAAGAATATTACCTTCTTTATCATGAGCCCTCATGTCACATTAATTTTCAATATCATGTCCCTTCATGTCCCGATCATGTCCCTTGACAAAAAATACTACTCCTCACAAAGAAAGTAGCAACTAAATTACTTAATTAAGAATGTTAAATAATATGGAATTACTAATGTATTATCATTAACACTTATATTAGAATCACATAATTTAATTAAATGGTTAGCGTTAGGATATTTAATATTATCATTTAATACAGTCTTAGAACTTTTAGTATTTCCATTTCTAGATTTAACTTCTATTAAAGTAATGTTTGATTTATATTTCATGATAAAGTCTATTTTTAATCCACTAGATTTAGAGAAATAGAATAATGGTATATTATTTTTAATAAAAGCATCTGCAACAATATTTTCATAAATTACACCCTTATAAATCCCCATATCTCCAAGGATTATGTTTTGCATAGTATCATCATCAAGCATAGATACAAATAATCCAGTATCACTAAAATATAGTTTAAAAATATTGTTTATTTTATTACCTTCAAGAGGGTAATCTAAAGAATTTAAGTTATAACAATATTCCACAAGTCCATAATCATGTAACCATTCAATAGCAGGATCATATTTTTCACTTCTACCCCTATTTTCTAAATCCGAATATTGAAATTTTTTGTTTTCTTTTGCAAGTTGAGAAGGAATTGAATCATAAACTTTATTAATTCTTGCAAGTAAAGTTTTATCTATTTCTTCTTCTTCGAATTCATTTAGATGTTTAGCAAAATCATCCTTAAAATCATTTAAAATATCTCTTTGTTCATTTCTTGCTTTATTAAAATCATTAGTTTTTAAAAACATATCTACTACAGCAGGCATTCCACCTACGCAAATATATTCTTTAAAGTATTCAAGCATCTTTTTATGAATAACAGGATTAATTGGTTTTCTTTCATTAAATGAATCAGTTAGTAATTTTATAATATCTTCATCAATTCCTTTAGCCCATAAATATTCTTCAAAATCCATTGATTTCATAAAAACAGTATGTTCAAAACCTACAGATACTCCACCATGGTAATTTTTATTGTATCCTTTAATACCAAGTAATGAACCAGAAGCGATAATATCATACTTTCCATCTTCCATAAATGGCTTAATAGATGCTCTAGCACCAGAACATTCTTGGATTTCATCAAGAATAATAACAGTTTCATAAGGTATAAAGAAAAAATTCGGTCTTAATAGTTTTAATGTTCTTATTATATTGTCTGGTTCAAGATTACCTGAAAATGCATCTTTTAAATCTAGTTCCACTTTAAAATTTATATAAACAACATGTTTATAATTTTTACTTGCAAATTCTTTAATAGCAGTTGTTTTGCCAACTTGTCTCATCCCTTTTAATAGAAAGGCTTTTCTTTTAATCTTTAATGATTCTTTCCATTCAATTAATTCTTTTTCGATTTTTCTTCTAAACATTTTATATACCTTTTTTATTTATATTACACTTTTTCAAGGGAGTTTTCAATTAGCTAATGCACTTTTTAAAGGGAGTTTCTTATAAGTTAATGCACTTTTTCAAGGGAGTTTTTATAAAAGTATACAACAGTAAAGAAAATTTTAAAAAATGTATTTTAGACAAGCTCAGCTAATTTTGTCCAAATAATCCTTTTTATAATAATATAATTATTATAAACTTTTAAATTTACCTAATAAAAAGTTGCTACCTTTACGATAACAACTTAATTTTAATCTAATTCCATCTTTCCTTGTTCATGAGGATAAATATGGTTACTTGGTTCACTAAATGATGATTCAAATAAACTAACTTCATCATCTTTAACCACCCATACAGCTTTCCCTTTAAAATTAGAAGTAAAATATCTAATACGCATAATCGATCCAATATCATAAGCGTGACTATCGATAATAAAGTATCCATCTAATGAATTTAATTCTTCAAATGAAGATTTCAAGATATAATCCCATGAAGGAGTCTCATAACTTTTTAAATCATAAATGCTACTTGCGTGTACACTGATTTTATCCACGATAAAATCATAATCCATGCATTTAATAAAATCATAATATCTAAGATTAAATGTGTAATTTCTTACCATTGGACTATTAGAATCTTTATTTTTAATATTAGATAATTCTAAAAATCCTTCATTTAATTTAGATAGCATAACTTCTTTAGCGTATTTTAAATCCTTTAACGCTTTCTCATTACTTCTTTTAATATCATTATCTAGATACGCTTTATATCCATAAAATGAACCTACTCCAATACCCACTACTAGTAGAGAAGTAATACTTATGATAACTAGTTTCTTATATTTCATATCTTTAATCCTTATAAACTTATTATAAAATATAATTCATAATTGTAAAGAATAATATAAATAATAAAATCTTCTAATTTTATTACTCTTTTTAGTTACCTTTATTGGTGACATTTTTGGTGACATTATTGGTGACATAAATTTTAATAAAATATTAAAAATATAAACTTAATTTTTATTATCGATGGCACTAGAAATGTCACTAGAAATGGCACTAGAAATTTTAATCATACACTATTATAAAATATAAAAATATCCGATAAATTGCGTATATTTTTATAAATATATCATAAAATCTATAAAACTTTTAGATATTATTTTAATAATTGCAAGGATACTAGATGGCACTAGAAATGTCACCAATCATGACGCTATCAATGTCACAATAAACTATAGTATAAATGTCGCTAAAAAATATGCTTAAAATAACTCACTACTTGTAACTTCACTTACTACAATTCCTGAATGTTCATTATGTTTTAATCCATTAAAACTAATTAAAGTTAATCTCAATTGTTCTTTAGGTTTAACTTCATTAATAAATGCTTCTAATTTATTACGCAAATTATCTTCGTATTCTTTAGTAATAGTGAATTCTCCAACACTATATTTCATTTCACATACATTAATAACCATATCTTTTCTATGGATAAGTAAATCAATTTGAGCACCTTTTTCGCCTTCTTTTGATCTCCATGAATAGATTTTAGTAGATACTCCACTAATCCCTAATGCTTTTTTAATAGAATCAATATTATTTAAACATAATATTTCAAACGCATGTCCACTCCAAGAATAATAAGCAGGAGTATTAATAAAAGACATCCATGAGTCAAACTCTTTATTGATTAAAAATGAATTTGAAAATAACACTAGTGGATCAATAACTTGATAGAATTTATTATTAACTGATGTTTTATAATTATCAAATTCTCTAATAAATCCACATTCTTCTAACTCTTCTAATGTAGTAGTTAAAGTTTTACCATCTCCAATATTTTTAATTTTAGCAAGTTCTTTTCGTCTCATTCCTGATTTTTTCTTAATTAAAGCTTCAATTACTTCTCTGTGTTTTCCTTTTGAAGAAAATAAAGATTTAAATAATGCTTGATATTCATCATGTAATGTTCCTG
The DNA here is from genome assembly GCA_963632375.1 of Phocaeicola dorei. GTDB lineage: Bacteria > Bacillota_I > Bacilli_A > RFN20 > CAG-826 > Onthovivens. The sequence continues at coordinate 3,573 of CAVGUB010000014.1, forward strand.
ATTCATCAAATATTAAATAATCAATATTTTGAGGAATTGAAAATTCTTTTTTTAATAAACTCCAATAATAAGGGATTCCTCCAAAAACCATATAACATTCTGCGACTTGATTTTTATTGTATTTTAATTTAAGAAAATTACATAAATCCATACATTCTTTTAAAGAAAATGGTAATAAATGGATTTTTCGAGTAAGTCTATTATAAAATCCACCTTCATCTTTCACCATATTTTTTAAAATCCAGGAAGTTGCACTACCACATACAATTAAAATTATGTCGCTTTGAGATGACGCATAAGTATTCCAAAATAAATCTAAAGCAGCTTTAAAATCACTTCGAGGTGTATCCATCCAAGGAAGTTCATCTAAAAATATAATTCTTTTTTTAGTTTTTGGATCTCTATAAACAACATCACTTTCAAGTAACTTTTTTAATAAAGAAAAAGCATCTAGCCAATCCTTAGGTTCTTCTTTTTCTTCTAATCCGTATTCTTTTAAAGCATTTTGAAAATTCTTTAATTGATATGTTTTTGATTCATTATTTAATCCACTAGTATAAAAAGAAAACTTATTATTAAAAAATTCTTTAATTAAATAAGTTTTGCCTACTCCTTTTCTACCATAAAGAACAATTAATTCAGGGATTTCAGATTGCAAAACATATTTTAATTCATTTATTGCTTTTTCTCTTCCTACAATGTTCATATAAGTATTTTTACATAAAAATTAAATAAAATATATTCACAATTATAAATTTATTAAATAAATTTAGATATTTCCCTAAAACTTAATATTTTTACTAACTTTTAGGGAATTATCCATATTTTTGATGGCTAATCTAAAGTGCAACTTTAGAAAAGTCAGAAATTATTTATTGAATTATTATAAAAAGTTGGCTAAAATAAAGTTATACTTTAGATTAGTCGGAGATTGATATGTCATACATTAACACTTATATTCCTAGAGCACTTGAGGAAGTGATTAAAAAATCATTTGAAAATAATAAAATAGTTTCTATTCTTGGATCAAGACAAGTAGGTAAATCTACTTTAATAGAACATTTATATCCAAATATGAAACAAATATCTTTAAGAACTGATTTTATGTGCATGCAAGCAAGAACAAATCCAGATTCTTTTATAAAAGGATTAAATATTCCTTCATTTATTGATGAAGCTCAAAAAGCACCAGAAATATTTGGATCAATTCAAGAAACAGTAGATAAAAATAATTTCTATTCCCAATTTATCCTTTCAGGAAGTAATAAACAAAAACTTGATGAAAAAATAAAAGAATCTTTATCAGGAAGAACTTCTATTATTGAACTTAATGGACTTTCTTTAAGAGAAATTAATAATATTTCTTTTAATAAACATTTTATACCTACAGAAGATTATATTAATGAAAGAGAAAAATACCTAAAAGAATATAACGATATCTGGTTTTATATTCATAGAGGTAGTTATCCTGAACTTTACGATAATAAAAATAAAGATTGGGAAGAATATTATTCTTCATATGTTCAAACTTATATCGAAAAAGATGTATTAAGTGATACTAAAATTAAAGATATAACTGCTTTTACTCGTTTTTTAAGTGCAGTTGCATCAAGAACTGGTCAAATCTTAAATTACGATAATATCTCAAATGATGTTGGAGTAAGTAGTGTTACAATTAAAGAATGGATTGCAATTTTAGTAAAAACTAATATTATTTTCTTACTTCAACCTTATTATAATTCTCATCTTAATAGAGCGATTAAATCTCCAAAGATATACTTTAAAGATACTGGACTTGCAGCATTTTTAAGTGGATGGTTAAGTAAAGATCAACTTGAAAGAGGTGCATTAAATGGAGCATTTTTTGAAACATTTATTATCAATGAAATAGTAAAATCATTTTCAAATGAAGGTAAGGATTATTCAAAAAGAGTATTCTTTTATAATGGAAAAGATAAAACTAAGAAAAAGATTAATAAAAATGGTGAAGAAGAAACAATAAACATAGAATCAGAAATTGATTTTATTATTGAAGAAAATGGAGTTTTATACCCTCTTGAAATTAAAAAGAAAGATATGCCAATTGCAAGTGATGCTCAAGCATTCGATATTTTAGATAAAGATATTACTAAAACTAGAGGAATGGGAGTTATTATTTCTTCTAATCCAAATAAAGTATATTTAAGAGATAATCTTATTTGTTTACCTATTGAATATATATAAAATCCGGCAATACGCAAAGTAACAAAGTATTAAAAACACCTCAATACGCAAAGTACTAACCAAATAAAAATTCCTAAGAATTAAATCCTAGGAATTTTTATTTTACTTTTATTAATTATCTTTTGGACCTAAAGCACCTGCAATTAATGCAAATAAAGCAGCTACAATAGAGAAAACTCCACTACAAATTGCACCACTTCCAAGCTTGTATGCTTTAACAATTTCTTCAGATTTTACAAGATCCATTAAAGCACTCTTTCCTAAAGGTACGACGCAGAAGAATAAAACTCCACATGCTAAGAAGCATAAAGCACTTCCAAATGCAAAGAATTTTTTAATCTCAGCACCTTTTTTACCCCAAGCACAAACAAGATAAATAACAGCAAATACTAAAGCAACACAAAGTAAAATAAATGCAATTAACATTCCAACACTTGTTCCAACATTACCTAAAGAATTAGCACCTGTTGAAGCTGATCCAGCATTAGCAACTGCCATTAAAGGTCCTTTAAATGCTAAAGAATAACCTGTAACGTATGTTGAAGTTGTAAGAGTAATTCCCCAACCACTTGCACTTCCTGTATATTCTAAGAAGTTAAGTCCTAAGAATCCAAATACTAAAACACCTGAAACAATTGTTAAACATGCAAAAATAACTTTGAATAAGCCTTTAAATACTTTTCCAACTTTTGCCATTTTTCTTTCCTCCTTTCCCTTATTTTATCATATATAAAATTAAATTTAATGGATAAAAAATCACTTTTGTATAATTAAATACTTTATTCATATCTTTTAACCCACTTATAATCAAAAAAACAATCTGGTTCAATAAAGATTTCTTTTATACCAATTGCAAAATAAAATATTTTTGAAAATTCACACTCATCTTCTAGCAAATATTCATTACTTTGAGAAATATAGACTTCTTCAAAATCTTCAAATTCTAGAGTGTTATCAATTTTTAATGCGTCTTTAATATTCGTTCCAATTCTAATTCCATTTGGAAGTTTTCCTTTATACCCTTCATCTGCTTCAATTTTCCACAATATATTTTTTGCAAATACAAAAGCCATATAATCTTTTATATTAATATAAGTCCAAGAAGTTTTAGTAACACTATCAGTTTCAAATTTAATCTCTATTTCATAAGGAATTTTATCTCTTTCAATAATCGCAATAACATCATTAAACTTCATTCCTAATTTAATATTTTTAATTCCTACTTTTGGAATTAAATCGTAATCATCATAATAC
>CAVGUB010000015.1:0-2992 GCA_963632375.1 Phocaeicola dorei
ATATATTACTTTATTTTAGAAATATATTAAACGAAAATGGAATTATAAAAATTAATAGTAACTATTTAGAAACTAAAAACAATTTAATTGATTTTTTTGAATATAATAAATTAACTACATTTATAAATGAAATTAATGATAAAAATATTAAAATACTAATGATGAATGATAAAAATATAGAAGCTAAAGATTTTAAAAATTGTTTCTTTATTTTAACATTAATTTATGAAACAGGATTTAATCAAAAATTGAATTCTAGTGAATTGGTATATATAATATAAAAGATATAGAGGTTTTTATGGAAAATAAATTTGAAAAAGTAATAACACATTTACAAACAACAGGATATGTATTTCAAGGAAGCCAAATTTATGGTGGTCTTGCAAATACTTGGGATTATGGTCCACTTGGCTCAGAATTAAAGAAGAATTTAACTGATTATTGGTGGAGAATGTTTGTTCATAATTCTGAATATAATGTTGGTTTAGATACAGCAATTTTAATGAATCCAAAAGTTTGGGTTGCAACAGGACACGTTCAAACTTTTAACGATCCACAAATTGAATGTAAACATTGTCATCAACGTTTTAGAGCTGATGATTTAATTAAAAAACAATATCCAGAAGTCGATGTTGATGGAATGAGTATTGATGATTTAAATGAATTTTTAAAGAGTCATGAAATTTCATGTCCTGGATGTGGTAAAAAAGAATTTACTGACATCAAAAAATTCAATTTAATGTTTAAAACTCATATGGGTGTTACTGAAGATTCATCCAATGAAGTTTATTTAAGACCAGAAACAGCTCAAGGTGTTTTCGTTAATTTTAAAAACGTTCAAAGAGCATGTAGAAAAAAGATTCCTTTTGGAATTGCTAATGTTGGTAAATCATTTAGAAACGAAATTACTCCAGGTAATTTTACATTTAGAACAAGAGAATTTACTCAAATGGAATTAGAATTCTTCTGTGAACCTGGTACTGATTTAGAATGGTTTAAATATTGGAAAAATTATTCATGTGATTTTGTTAAATCACTTGGTATTAATGAAAAAAATTTAAGATTTAGAGATCATGAACCTGCTGAACTTGCTTTCTATTCAAAAGCAACAACTGATATTGAATATAAATTCCCATTTGGTTGGGGCGAAGTTTGGGGTATTGCTGATAGAACTGACTATGATTTAAAGAGACACCAAGAATTCTCAAAAGAATCATTAGAATATTTTGATGCAACAACAGGTAGTAAATATGTACCTTATTGTATTGAACCATCACTTGGTTTAGATAGATTATTCTTAATGACAGTTTGTGATGCTTATGATGAAGAAGTTATTAATGAAAATGATACTAGAAAAGTCATGCATTTAAAACCATTCATTGCACCTATTAAAGCTGCTATTTTACCATTAAGTAAACAATTATCTGATCAAGCAAGAGAAGTTTTCCAAGAATTATTACCATATATGAACGTTTCATTTGATGAAAGTGGAAGTATTGGAAAAAGATATAGAAGAAATGATGAAATTGGTACACCATTCTGTGTTACAATTGATTTTGATACAAAAGAACATGGAACAGTAACAATTCGTGAAAGAGATTCAATGAAACAAGAAACTGTTTTATTAAAAGATCTTAAAAATGTTTTATTAGAAAAAATTAATGCAAAATAATAACGATTTATATAATATTGTTTTAAATAAAGCTGATATAGTTAAAGTTATATCAGCTTATTATCAATTAGAAAAGAAAGGCAAAAACTATACTTGTTTATGCCCTTTTCATGATGATAAATCATTAGGAAATTTTTATGTTTCACCAGATAAACAAGTATATAAATGTTTTTCATGTGGAGCTAGTGGAAACGTAATTAGTTTTGTTCGAGAAATTGAACATTATTCAAACAATCTTGATGCTTATAAAAAAATTGCTCAAATTTGTGGTTTTGAATTACCTGAAATTTCAAGATATGAAAATAGATATGTTGATAAAGAAAGAGAACTTATTTTAAAAATCTTAAAAGATATTTCTTTCTTTTATGAATGTAGTTTAAATCAGGTAAAAGAAGCAGAAGTTGCAAGAAATTATTTAACTAAACGTGGATTAAATCCTGAAATTATCAAAAAATTTAAAATTGGATATTCTTTAAGCGATGGAAAAACTATCATTAAAATATTAAAAGATAAAGGGTATTCATTAAAAGATATCAGTAAAACTGGAATTATTGATTTAGACGCTGATTCTAGTGATAAAAATGCAGGTAGAATTTCTTTTCCAATTCAAGATTTAGAAGGGAATATTGTAGGTTTTAGTTGTAGAGCAATTACTTTTGATAAAGTTGAAAGAAAATACGTAAATACAAATAGTACTAAAGTTTTTAATAAATCTACCATTTTGTATAATTATTACAATGCATTAAATGAGATAAGAAGAAAAAACTCAGTTTATATTTTTGAAGGTTTTATGGATGTTATTGCAGCAACAAGAGCTGGCTTTAATAATTCGATTGGATTAATGGGAACGGCTTTAACTCCAGAACATCTTAAAATTTTAAAAAGATTAAATTGCCAAGTTAATTTATGTTTAGATTTAGATGAACCTGGTCAAAATGCTATGCTAAATATAACTGATTTGTTCGAAAAGGAAAATATTAGTTATAAATTAGTAAATAATAAGGTAGATTTTAGTTATAAAGATGCTGACGAAATTATTTTTAATTTAAAAGAAAAAGGTTTAGAAAAATTTTTATTAAATTTAATTGATAAACCAACATGGATGTTAAATTATTTTTCAAAAAAATTTGACTTATCAATTTATGAGAACAAAATTAAATTGTTAGATTCTTTTATTAACATTGTAAAAAAATGTGATGAAAGAGTCGAATACGAAAATTATTTGAATTCTTTGATATATTTAACCAATTTATCTTTTGAAGCAATCGACGATTATTTTAGAAAAAGAGTTAGACTTAAATTCGAAACTCAGCCTAAAAT
>CAVGUB010000016.1:0-8056 GCA_963632375.1 Phocaeicola dorei
GCTATTTTTTGATTAACCTCACGGCAAACTTGCGGTTAATCTCACGGCAAACTTGCGGTTAATCTCACGGCAAACTTGCGGTTTTCGAAAAAATAATTATAATATAAGTATGGAAGAAGTTATTGAAAAAGTATATATTGAAAGACTATTTGATAAGAAAATAGAGTTTTATTTAAGAAGTGTTGGAGCAATTCAAATTGTTGGACCAAAGTGGTGTGGAAAATCAACTACTGCAAAAAGACACGCTAAGACTATTATTGATTTAATGAAAAAGAAGGTAAGGGATCAGTTTGTACCGCTAGCTCAACAAGACCCAGAATTTTTATTAGATTATGGAGAAAAACCATTATTAATTGATGAATTTCAAATAATTTCTTTTATTTGGAATTCAATTAAAGAAAAGATTGATGAAACAGGAAAATTTGGTCAATTTATTTTAACCGGAAGTGTAACTGATGCAACTATTATCAATTCTAAATATGGTGAAGAGAATGAAAGGCATACTGGAACAGGCAGAATTATAAAAGTAATGATGAGACCTATGTCTTTACTTGAGAGTGGAGATAGCGATGGAAAAGTTTCGTTAAGTAAGTTAAAAAGCGGTGAATTTAACTGTGCTATTTCTGAAAAATCATTATTAGATTATGCATATTTAATATGTAGGGGTGGCTGGCCAGAAGCAATTAACAAGGAAGAAGATGTCGCACTTCAACAAGCAAAGAATTTTTATAATGGATTAATCAATGAAGACTTTTTCAGTTTAAAAGATATACCAATAAGAAAAGATATTGAAAAAGTAAAAATGTTTTTAAAATCATATTCAAGAAATATTTCAACAGAATCAAGTAATGAAATATTAATGAATGACCTTAAAGAAAATGGTAATAAAATGGATGATGAAACATTTTATAAATATATGAATGTATTAGATAGATTATATGTTATAGAAGAATTGAAAGCGTGGAATCCAAATTTAAGAAGTAAAACTACAATAAGAAGTAAAAATGTAAGACATTTTGTAGATCCTTCAATTGCAACAGCAGCATTAGGTATTACTAAAAATTCATTAATGTTTGATTTTAATACTTTTGGATTGTTATTCGAATCATTAGCAATTAGAGATTTAAGAATATACGCTGAATATTTAAATGCATCAATATATCATTATAGAGATAAACTTGGAAGAGAAGCAGATGCTGTAATTGTTTTTGAAGATGGAAGTTGGGGATTAATTGAAGTTAAACTTAAAAATACTGAAGAAATTGAAAAATCTTCAAAGAAATTAGTTGAACTTGCAAAAGATATTGATAATAAATATAATCCAACTCCTGTATTTTTAATGATTATTACTGCAGGTAATGTTGCGTATAAAGATGAAAATGGAGTTTACATAGTACCTCTTGGGAACTTAGGAATATAGTTTTATTTACATATTTGTCAGGCGCAAACGTGATAAAACGTCTTCAAAAAGGTGGTGCAATTGTGATATATCAGAAAAATTAATGCTTTTAAAGTAAAAAATAAATGCTAGGAAAGAAAATTCCTAGCATTTTAATATCAATAAGTGATGGAAAGATCTAAACAGTCAAAGCTGTAACGATTTTTACGAGGTCACTAAATGCCTCAAAGATAATTAATAACTTTTCATCTATTTCTTTATATATTAATTTAGAAAATAATAAAGATATATTTTAATTAGTAATGATTATTAATGTAATTGATTAGTTAATTTATTTTTGTTAGTATAAAGAAAAAGAGGTAATTTATGAAGCATAATAAATTAATTTATATTACTGGAACTTTATTTCTATTAACAAGTTGTGGAATAAAAGTAGATAATAAAGAATATGATTCTTATTCTTTAGAATATAAAGAATACGCGGAAGTAGAAGGACATAGATATAAATATCTAAAGAAAGACGCATCTAAAGAATTAGGGGATAAAGTATTTAAAATATATCAAGATATTGCTCAAAGTAATGAAAAATATCAAAATCAATATGGCGTAGAAGGATTTGAACAAGTAGGTTATTATTCTTTTAAATTTAATTATGGAGAAAAGCAAGATTATTTTTTAGTGTCAAAAGATGATGATTATGTATTTGTGTATTACAAGTCACCAAATAGAGTGCATTATAGAGGATATAAATCATTATCAGAAAGTCATCTTAAAGATGTTAAAGAATTAAAATCTACATTTGAAAAGATGCTAAGTGAAACTACATGGATTTATGATTGAATAAATTTATACAAAAATTAATTTTTGTATAAATTAAGTTAGAAATAAATTCTTGACATTATAGTTATTTTTTAGATATTATTAAAAAAAGGAGAAAACTTATGAAAATATTTTTAACTATAATTGCTTTATTTAATTTAACTGTTAATACTACTCAAAATAAAGTGGAAAAATGTAATTTTTTAGAAACCAAATTTAATGATACTAAAAAAGTTATTGAAAGTTGGAATAATAGTAATTTTAATTATTCTTTTAAATTTAAACATAATGAAAAATATTTCAATGTCTTTAAAGTAAAAGAAGACAATGAAATTAAAGGACATTTTGTTTTAAACGAAAACGGTGATCTTGAAAGTTTTTATGTTGGAGATACTAGTAAAATTGATTATTCAAATGAAAGCATGATCTCACCTATTTTCGCAAAAGATAATGATTATAATATTAAAGATGATAAAATATTACCAATTAATAATTTCACACCAATACCACCAGTTTTAAATGTAGATTTATATAAAACTTCATCAAGTTCATTTCATTCAGAACAATTGATAACTGATTGTCCATATTATTATAATGAACCAAATGGACCAGTAATAAATGGATGTTCTCCAACTACAGCAGCTATGTTATTATCTTTTTATGATAGATATAGTGAATTAGATAATTTATTAGATGAAGAATTACCTTTGAATCATGAAGAAAATAGAACTAGAGTAGATAATTTCATAAAAGAATTAGCAGGATTAATGGGTACAAATAAAATTGTAGATGGAACAACTGCACAACAAATTGTATCTGGATATAATAAATACTTACTTAGTAAAGGATATTTTGGATATCAAGCTAGTGTATCTTATAATTATGATGACTATTCTTATTTCATTAATACTTTGAAAAATCCTGCACATTTATGCATTTATACCAATGATGCTAAAGATAATTTACATTCTGTACTAGGAGTTGGAACAGCTACTTTAAAAGATTCAGGAAGATTTATGGTAACACATTATGCTGTAGAAGATGATAAAAGAGGCAATTATTATGTTTCTGAAAAATATTTTTTAAGATTTTATTATATAGGAAGTAGTTTATGAAAAATAAAAAGATAATTTACATTTCAACATTTACATTATTAGCATGTTGTTCTTGCACAAAAATTGAACAAAAAAATTATAATAAGTTTAATTTAACTTATACAGAATATGCTAGAGTCGAAGGACATTTGTATAAGTATCAAAAAGCTGAAGTTTCGAAAGAATTGGGTGAAAAAACTTTCAATATATTTAAAAATATTTTAGAAAGTAATGACAAGTCAACAAATCAGTATGGTGCTGAAGGATTCGTAGAAGTTGGTTACTATACATTTAATTTTGTTTATGAAGAAAAGCAAGATGTTTTTTATATTTCAAAAGATGATGATAATGTTCTTACTTATTATAAAAGCAATAATGGAGTCATTTTTAGATGTTATAAATCATTATCAGAAAGTCATCTTAAAGAAGTTAAAGAATTAAAATCTACATTTGAAAAAACATTAAAAGATGCAGAATGGGTTTATGATTAAATAAATTGGATAAATAAAAAAACTTACGATATTTATCGTAAGTTTTTTATATAATTTTTTTAAATATGGAAAGCTTCACAAGTACTTAAGAAATCTTGAAGCCTTGGAGATTTTGGATGATCAAATATTTCTTCAGGAGTACCATCTTCAACGATTTTTTTATCATCAACAAATATAACTCTTGTAGATACTTGCTTTGCAAATCCAAGTTCATGAGTAACAACACAAATTGTCATTCCTGTTTCTGCAAGTTCTTTAATAACATCTAAAACTTCCTTAACCATTTCAGGATCTAAAGCTGAAGTAGGTTCATCAAATAACATGATTTCAGGATTAAGAATTAAACTTCTAACAATTGCAATTCTTTGTTTTTGACCACCTGATAATGTTCCAGGATATGAATCTGCTTTATCTTCAAGATTAACTCTTTTTAAAAGTTCAATTGCTTTTATTTTAGCTTCATCTTTTTTCATTTTTTTAAGCATTACAGGTGCTAAAATCATATTTTCCATAACTGTTAAATGAGGAAATAATTCAAATTGTTGGAAAACCATTCCAATATGTGATCTAATTTCATCAATATTTTTATCAGTAATTAAAGTATCTTTATAGTAAACTCCGCCAGTTGTAGGTTTTACTAAATGATTCATACATCTAATTAAAGTGGATTTACCTGAACCAGATGGTCCAATAATTGAGATAACTTCACCTTTAGAAACATGTAAACTAACATTATCTAAAACAGTTTTTCCATCATCTTCAAAGGTAACAGTAACATTTTTAACGTTTAGCATATTTCATTAATCTCCTTTCTAAAAGTGATAATAATTTAGTAAGAATATATACAATTACAAAGTAAGTAACACCCATTACTAAATAAACAGTAGTGTAATCATAAGTAGCAGTTGCTAAAGATTGAAATGCTTTTGTTAAATCAACAACTGCAACAAATGATACGATTGAAGTTTCTTTAACTAAAGTAATTAACTCATTTCCAAGTGATGGTAAAGCATTTCTTAAAGCTTGAGGAAAGATAATTCTTGCCATAACTTGAGGATAATTTAAACCTAATGATCTTCCTGCTTCAGTTTGACCTTTAGGAACTGAATTAATTCCACCCCTTATGATTTCTGAAACGTATGCACCACTATTTAATCCAAATGCAATGATTGCAACATATAATGAATCAACATGTAATGGACTTAAAATAATAAAATATATAATTAAAAGTTGAACAACCATTGGAGTACCTCTAAAGATTGCAACGTATGTTTTAAATATATTTTGAATAAAAATAACGAATGGATTATCACTTTTAATATTTAAAATTAAACAAGTAATAAATCCTAAGATTACACCCATTAAGAATGCACATACAGTAATTAACATAGTAGTACCAAGTCCATTTAATAAACTTAAGATATTTTTAGATGGATTAGGGAAACTATCTTTTAATTGTTCTACTAAATGATCACTATGTACAATTCCAAGTATTAATAAAATAAGAATAAACGCAATAAACATGCTCCATCCTACAATAAGATGGATTTTTTTAGATTTAGACATTACCTTTTTTTGCTTAACGTCTAAAGTAGAAGTGTTACCTTCTACTTTATTATTTTCTTGATTATTCTGCATAGTTAGCACTAATGATACTATCTAAAACACCATTTTCTTTACTTTCTTTAATGAATGTATTTAATGATGATAATAATGTATCATTTCCTTTTGCAACTGCAATAGCGTATTCTTCTTCAGTTAAAACTACATCTTCAACTACAACACATGTTGGATATTCTTTAACATATAAACTTGCTGGAGCACTATCAATAATAACTGCATCAATATTTCCTGCTGCTAAATCTTTAGTAGCTAAAACTCCATCTTTATATCCTTTACTAGTAGCATTTTTAATACCTGCAAATCCCATATCTTCACTACCTGTGATATAAGCTTCTCCAGTAGTTCCAATTTGACATCCAATAGTTTTGCCTTCTAAAGCTTTTAATAATTCTTCAGTATCTAACCATGCAAGTTCAGAATCAGCTTTAACAATTACAACTTGACTTGCTGAATAATAAGATTCTGTAAAATCAACTACTTTACTTCTTGCTTCAGTAACAGTCATACCAGCGATACCAATGTCTGCTTTGTATGTTTGAATTGAAGGAATAATTGCGTCAAAATCAATATCACTAACACTTAATTCACATCCAATAGAAGTTGCATAAGCTTTAGCAAAATCTATATCAATACCTTTAAAATCATCGTTTACTTTATATTCAAATGGTTGGAATGTAGCATTAGTAGCAAGTACTAATTGTTTTTTACTTTTGATATCATTAAGTGTATTCATTGTAGATCCACATGATGCAAGACTTGCTCCCATTAATAAAGTAATTCCTAATGTTAAATAATTTTTAAGTTTCATATAATACCTCCTAACTTTTAAATTGAATAGAAACTTTTAAGCTAAGAGTGTTTTTGAATATAAAAACGCCCTTAAACTAATAGTCTAAGGGCGATAAATTTCGCGGTGCCACCTTAGTTGCTTATTAAATCACTTTAATAAGTACTCTATGAGTTCAATTAAACTCAGACGCTTTAACGGGCGAACCCGTATAGGTTTTTACCTATCTGCTCCAGGATACGTTCACTAAATTCTTCTATATTAGCCTCACACCAACGCTAACTCGCTGAATAGTTCCTTTAGTTACTACTTCCTTTCTTTGCTTTAATGACAAAAATAATAGACTACATTTTTATTTTATGCAAGAAATATTTTTAAAATTTATAAAAAAATATTATTTGCGTAATAAAACTTGAGAATATACATAATAAATTGTAAAATATAAATATGGAAAGAATTAATAGATATTTAAATAAGAAAAAAGTAATTTTAAAAGAAAAATATGATAAATCATTAATCAATATTATTGATGGATTATTAAATTCAAAAGGAGGAGTTGTTATTCTTGGAATTAATCCAGAATCAAAAGAAGTAGTAGGAATTAATGATTTAAATATTATTAAAACGATTAATGAAATTATTAATAATGATTTAGAACCATCTCCTAAAGAATTTATTAATATTAATATTTTAAGTGAGAATGAAAAAATTGTTATTAAACTTGAAATCACAAATGATTTAGATACTTTATACGCGGTTAAAAAACATGGTTTTGTCCCAAAAGGATGCTATATGTATAAAGATGAAACTTTAAAAAATATGTCAATGAAGATGATTTCTTCAAGATTAGAATCAAAAGAAAATACATATGAACAAATTTTAAAGTTAATTAAACAATATCCAGAATACTCATCAATGAAGATTGGAGAAATGATTGATATGTCTATGAGAAATACTCAAAGATATATTAAAGGATTAAAAGAAGAAGGTGTTATTGAAAGAGTAGGATCTAATAAAACTGGAAGATGGGAAGTAAAAGATAAGAAATAAAGACTAAACTTTATTAGCGTCAAATTCTTTAAAATATTTATTTAATTTTGTCATAATAAATATTTATTTATCTAATGACTTATTGTATAATATTTATTATGACATATAATATTATAGAAACTAAGAATAAATATATATCTAACCTTAAAAATTGGGGGTTAAATGTAAAAGAAGATGAAAATGAAATAATTCAAAATATTTTGTTTAAAGAAAATACTTCTGTTATTAATGAATACAAAAATGTTTTTATGGATAGAACTTCTAAAAGATTCTACGCAAATATAAAATTTAACTCAATTTATTCTTTATGTATTTTTGATAGAAATTTAAGAAGCATTTATTTAAAGTATATTTTAAAAGTTGAACATCAAATTAAATCTGTTATTTCACATATATTTACTAATTTATATGGTGATATAGGGTATTTAAATTTAAACAATTTTGATATCTTAAATAAGAATGGGACATTTAATTTTTCAAAAATTAAAGATGTTTTAAATTTAATATCTAGATTAGAAAGTGAATTATCTAATAAAATTGATAAAAGAGATTCATTAATGAATTCAATGATAGAAAATGGATACATTCCTTTGAAAATATTTGCAAATTATCTTACATTAGGAGAAATATCTAATTTTTACAGTTTAATGAAACAAAAAGATCAAATTTTAATAAGTAAACAATTTAATATCTTATTTAAAGATTTTACTGTTTATTTAAAGAGCTTAACTGTAGCAAGAAATTTATGCGCACATGATGAAAAGTTTTTTGATTTTAACTATAAAATGTTAAT
>CAVGUB010000017.1:0-10900 GCA_963632375.1 Phocaeicola dorei
AAAATCACAATTAGAAATTTCAATATTTTCGTTATTTAAAACATATTTAACCTTTTTATAATCAAAAACATTCTTTTTAATATCATTTGATTTTAAAATTTCTAATAATTTTTGATCTTTTATTAAATTAGATTTTTTTATGTAATAATTTTTATTGTTTAGAGTTATAGCAAGTCCATTTAATGATGCACTATGGTAATTTAAATTTTGATTAATATCAATTCCTAAAGAAATTTCATCTTTAATATTTAAAGAATTTACATTTTCAATTTCTTCATAATCTAATTTAATAGAAGTAGAAGTATCTAATTTATAATTTTTAGGAAGTTTATTTAAAAGATTTAAGAAATCATATTTTAAAATAAATTCATTAATTTTATTAAAATCATATCCATTATAAATAATATCTTTTGGAGTTAAAGATAAATCTTCATCTAGTTTAATGGTAGCAAGATGTAAACACATTCTTCCGTTTTCTTGGAATTCTATTAAATTTCTACCAACTTTAGTTTTAGTATTAGCATTTTTAACAATATTTTCGTAATCTCCAAATTGATTAATTAATTGTTTTGCAGTTTTATCTCCAATTCCAGGAATTCCTTTTAAATTATCACTATCATCCCCTCTCATTGCTTTATAATCAATGATTTTAATTGGATCAAAACCCCATTCTTCTTTAAAAGTAGTAGGAGTCATTTCAACATATTTTGATAATCCTTGTTTTACTAAATTAATAGTAATATTATCATCAATTAATTGAAGATAATCTTTATCAGCAGTATAAATTTGGACTTTATAATCTGCTTTTTCCATCATTTTTGCAACAATTCCTGCAATATCATCAGCTTCTAAGTTTGAATTTTCATAATGAGGAATGCTTAAAGCTTCTAAAAATTCTCTAAAAATAGGAAATTGAATTTTTAGATTTTCATCAAGTGGTTTTCTATTTGCTTTATATTCTTTATATTCTTGATGTCTAAAAGTAGTTTTAGAACTATCAAGTGCTACAAATAATCCATCACCCTTATCTAATTCTTTAATGATTTTTAAAACCATATTACTAAAAGCGTAGATTGCATTTGTAGGTACACCATCTTTATTATGAAGTAATTTAGTTGGATCTTCGTTATAAGTTGCATAATATGATCTAAAAAGCATATTATAACCATCTAAAATAATTACTTTACTCATCTATTTTCATCTCCTTAACTTCATTTACAATAAAAGATTTTTTATCATCTTTTAAATCTAATTTACCATTTATTAATAATAAATTACCATTTTTTAATAGATCATGGTATTTAACATATTCATCTGGGAAAATAGTAACATCAACATCACTTGTAGAATCTTCAAGTGATAAAAATCCCATTAATTTATCTTTTAATTTACCTTTTTTAATAGTAATTGTTTTAAAAGATTTAACAATTCCTAAAATATTTGCGTATTCATTTAACTTTAAGTTATTAATTAAAGTTAATCTATAATTGTCTTTTGGATTTAACTTTACGTGATTTAATAAATTATCACTAATTGCAAAACCTAAAACTGCAACTTCGTTATTAATTCTTTCAATTGGATTATCCTTTATATTTTCATCAATTTTTGGATTTTCTAATTGATCAAGTGATAAAAATCCACCAACTTTCTTTCTAAAATCAGAAAGTTGAATTAAATTTGGGACAATTTGCTTTAATGCCTTTCGGTTATTAATAAATTCATCAAAAACACCTGCATCAATTAAATAAGATAATTGTTTTTCAGTTAATAAATTCTCTTCTTTATTAATTCTTACTAAAAAATCATTAATATCTTTATATAATCCATTTTCTTCTCTTTCTTTAACAATTTCTCTAATTAATGCATTAGAAATATTTTTAATTGAAGAAAAAGGAAAAATAATTGAATTATTATAAGGTATAAAATAATTAAAAGAATGATTTAATGAAGGGGTTTTAATTTCAATCTTCATTTTTTTAATTTCACTAATGTATTTTAAAATTTTATTTGATGAAGAGGAAAATTCCATCGTTAAAATACTACTATAAAATTCTAAAGGGTGATTTGCTTTTAAATACGCCATTTTACAAGTAATCATTGCATAACTTACTGCGTGAGATTTATTAAATCCATAATTTGCAAACTTTAAAATTGCATTAAAAATTTTAATAGATAATTCTTTATCATGACCTTTTTTAATGCTTCCTAAAATGAATTTTTCTTTCATTTTTAAGATTTCATCTTTATGTTTTTTACTAATTGCTCTTCTAAATAAATCAGCTTCTGCAAAAGTGAATCCTGCAAAATGAGTTGCAATTAACATGATTTGTTCTTGATAAATTATAATTCCATAAGTAGAACTTAAAATTGGAATTAAATCTTTTGAAGGATAATTTACTTTTTCTAAGCCTTTTTTTCTTAAAGTATAATTTTTAATATATTTAATTGGACCAGGACGTGCAAGAGAAATTGAATCAACAACTTCAATAAATTTATTTGGTTTAATTTCATTAATTGCAATTTTTCCAGCATTTGCATCAAGTTGGAAAAGTCCCATTAATAAATTATTATTCATTAATTTATAGATATTTTTATCGTCAATTGGAATATTTTCAAAACTTTTATTTAAATTAATTTCTTTATTTTTATTAATTAATTCTAAAGTTAAAGCAATTGTAGTTAAATTGCTTAAACCAAGTAAATCAAATTTTAAAAATCCTTGATCTTCTAAATAATCTTTTTCAAATTGAGATACAATTTCGTTTTCATTAATGTAATTAATTGGTAAACAATCTAAAAGAGAAGAACTACTTAAAATAATACCTGCAGCATGTAATGTTGCTTGACGAGGTAATCCTTCAATTTTTCTAGAATATTCATAAATATCTTTAAAATCTTTACTACTTTCTACAATATTTCTAAAAGTATCAATATTATTATAAGCATCTTCTAGTGTAAAAGAAGTGCTTCCATCACTTGATTTATAATTATCAGGTATTGCTTTAGATAATTTATCTGCAAAAGAAGTACCATAATTAAAGATTCTACAAATATCACGAATTGCTTGTTTTGCTTTTATATTTTGGAATGCAATAACGTGAGCAACTCGAGAATATCCATATTTATTTTCTAAATATTTAATAACTTCTTCACGTCTAATATCTTGATAATCGGTATCGATATCAGGCATGGTGTTTCTTTCGGGATTTAAAAATCTTTCAAATAATAAGTTATATTTTAAAGGATCAACATCAGTAATTTTTAATAAATAACTAACTAAACTACCAGCAGCACTCCCTCTTCCAGGACCTACTATGATATTAGATTTTTTAGCGTAATTAACGTAATCTTGAACAATTAAAAAATAATCTTCAAAACCCATTTTAGTAATAGTTAAATATTCATAATTTAAACGATCTTTATAATTTTTATTTGTATTTAAATCGATATTTTTTTCTTTTAATCCGTTTAATAAATATTCTTTTAATAAATCTTTACTATTTAAAGAAGAATTAATTTCTTTAGAATAATTGATTAATTCTCCTCTTTTTTTAATAAATTTAAAATCAATATCTTTGATTATTGAATTTAAATTATTAATTTCTTCTTTTGAATAAATTTCTTCGATTTCATCTTCGTTTAAAAAGTGATAATCATTAATTTCTTCATCTTTATTAAATAAATGATTAGTTTCGATAGCGTTTAATAAATTTAAAGCAATACCTTCTTCTTTATTTAAATGTCTAATAATTGGAAAAGCGATTAATTTAATTTTATCACTTAAAAAGTCTCTTATTAAATCTACATGTAATTTTTCACTTGTATTTTCAAGACCTAAATAACATTCATTAAATAAAGAAGAAAGTTCTAATAATTTTGAAATTACTTTATTATCGATTTTTGATAATAAAGAAGATGAGGATTTAATAATTGAAATTAACCCTTTAAAAGAAGGAACATCATTTATTGAAAGATTAGGGTTTTTATTTACTAAATTAGAAATTTTTAAAAGATTTAAATAACCTTCTTCATTTTTAATTATAAAAACTATATCAATTTCTTTAAAAGAGATTGATAATCCAAAAATAGGAGTTATCTCATTTTGTAAACATAGCTTATTAAAATAAGGATATGCGTACATATTCTTAAAGTCACTAAGTCCAAGATATTTTAAATTTCTCTTTTTAGCTTCTTTTACATAATCTTCTATTTTTAATGCACTTTTAAAAAATGAGTATCCACTATAAGTATTTAAAGGGATATATTTCATTATTTACTTTCCTTCAGATAATATTTTTTTATCACAAGCTTCAATAAATTTATCAAGTTCTGATAAATCTTTAATTTGACATCCACTAGCTTGAGCGTGGCCACCACCTTTAAATTCAGTAGCAATGTCATTAACAATGTAATTTCTACTTCTAATAGAAATTCTAAAACATGGTTCAGTTACATCTTCAGTAATTGAACACCAAATATTAACGCCTCTAATATTAGAGAACATGTTAACATTTTCTTTTCCTCTTTCACTTGTTATATTTAAACGTTTTAAATCTTCATCTTTTAAAATGTAATAACAAGTTCCAGCTTTTGAAACATGGTAATTGTTTAAAATAAACTTTTGAATTTCTAAATCTTCAACGTTTTTAATATACATATCTTCATAGATTTTTGTAATATTAATTCCACGTTCAATTAATTCAGCAGCAATTAAGAAAGTATGAGTAGAAGTAGAAGAATATTGGAATCTTCCACTATCACCAACTAAAGCAATGTAAAAATATTTACTTGCTAATTCACTTAATTTATATCCTTCAAAATTTAAAACCATATTTGCAACAAGTTCACTTGCAGCAGCTAAATTAATATCAACAACTGAAATATCAAAAATTTTATCAGTTTCAGGGTGATGATCTAATTTAATTTTTAAACTAGCTTTTTCAAAACGAGGATCAGCAATTCTTTTTTTATCGCCAACATCAACAATAATTGCTAAAAAATCTTTACTAAACCATGCATCATTAACTTTATCGGTTTCTGGAAATAATCCATTAGGAGTAAAAACTACGTGATTATCTCCTAAAGCGATAACTTCCTTGTTAGGGAAGTTATCTTCAATCCATGTTTTTAAACCAAATTGAGTACCAAGAGCATCAAAATCTGGCATAATATGTCTAAAAATAGCAATTCTATCGTATTTTTTGATAGCGTCTAAAATTTGTTCGTATTCTTTTTTATAATTTTTTTCTTGATTTAAAATTATTTCGTTCATAACTATTTAATTAATTCGTATGCATCACGAGCGATCATAACTTCTTCGTCAGTTGGGATAACCCAAACTTGAACTTTACTACCTGGTTTTGTAATACACATTTCAACACCACGAGCTTGTTCGTTCTTTTCCCAATCAATATCAATATTTAAAGGTTTAATGATTCTATCTAAAACATATTTTCTTAATGTAGGAGCGTTTTCACCAATACCTGCTGAGAAAATAATCATATCACAACCTTCAAGTCTAACAAAGTATTGACCAATGAAGTCAGCAACTCTTCTTCCCCATAAATTTAAAGCAAGAATAGCATCTTTATTACCTTTTTGAGCAGCAGCATCAACTTCACGTGAATCGTTACTAATACCACTAACGCCTAAAAGACCACTAGCTTTATTGAATTCTTGGAAAATTGTTTCATTATCTTTTCCACTCATTTTTAAAACTTGATAATAGACACTTGGATCCATATCACCAGTTCTTGAGTTCATTGAAATTCCACCAAGTGGAGTTAAACCCATTGAAGTAGCAACACATTTTCCATTGTGAGTAGCAGTAATAGAAGCACCACTTCCTAAGTGACAAATAATAATGTTTTTATCTTGTTTATCACCTAAAATTGCTTCACCTTTTTCACATAAGAATTTATGTGATGTACCATGTGCACCATATCTTCTAATCATATATTTTTCTGAATATTCTTTTGGAATAGCAAAAGTATAATCTTCAGGAAGCATTGTTTGATGGAATGCTGTATCAAAAACTGCAACAGCTGGAAGTCCTGGTAAAACTTTTTCAAAAGCATCAAAACCAGTTAATTCTGCTTTGTTGTGTAATGGAGCAAGTGGAATTAAACTTGCAATTTTATCATAAGTATCTTTATTAAATGGAGCTGATTTTGAGAAATAAGGACCACCTTGGACAATTCTATGACCTGTAGCTTGGATTTCTTTTAAATCATTAATAATTTTATGTTCAAGTAATGCATCCATAACGATTTGGACTGCTTGACCATGATCTTTAACAGGTAAAATTTGTTCTACCTTTTTACCATTAACTTTAATTGAAAAAATAGCGTCATCGTGACCAATTCTTTCAACAATACCTGATGTTAATACTGTTTCTTCAGGCATATCATAAAGTTTAAATTTTAAACTGCTTGAACCACAGTTAACTGTCATAACTTTTTTCATTTTTATATCTCCTTAAAAGTAATTTATATTATATAATTTTTAGATTTATATTTACATATTTTTATTATAAATTTTTTAATTATTTATCCTTTAAATTTTAAGTTAAATTAATTACAATAAATATGCTTTATGGAAAAATTGAAGTTTCTTAAAAAAATAAATCCTTTTTTAATTATTGCATTTTCTTTCCTTGTAATGATTATTATAAGTGCATGTATATTATTCTTACCAATTTCTTTAAATAACGGAATAAAAGTAAGTTTTATTGATTCAATGTTTACTGCTACAACTTCACTTTGTGTTACAGGTTTAGTCTCTGTAAAAGGTGGAATTGCGTATAATTATTCGGTATTTGGTAAGATTATTATTGCTATTTTAATGCAAATTGGAGGTCTTGGAGTTACAACTTTTGGACTTATTTTTATTGTATTTACAAGAAAGAAAATTAAAGCGAAAGAACAAACGTTAATTAAAGAGAATTTTAACTTAACAAGTTATACAAATATTAGAAAGTTATTCATTGAAATATTAATTATTTCTTTTACTTGTGAATTAATTGGTGCTATTTTAACATTTATTGATTTTTATTTTGTTCATCATATGAGTTTACTTGATGCAATTGGAAAATCTATTTTCCATTCGATTGCAAGTTTTAATAACTCAGGGATTGATATTTTAGGTAGTAATAGTTTAATTTCTTATAAAAATGATGTTTATCTTAACTTAATTACATCTTTTTTAATTATTCTTGGAGGTCTTGGATACTTCGTATTACTTGATATTTATAAGAAGAAATTTAATTTTAAGAAGTTTATTTTACATTCTAAAATAGTTGTTACTTATTCATTTATATTAATTGTTTTAGGTACTTTAACTTTATATATTAGTGAATTATCTAATAAAGATTTTAGTTTTTTAAATAGTTATTTTATGAGTGTTAGTACAAGAACTGCTGGATTTACTAGTGTAGATTTATCATCTTTAAGACATTCTACTTTAATTATTATGATGATTTTAATGTTTATTGGTGCAAGTTCAGGAAGTGCTGGTGGTGGTATTAAAACTACTACATTTGCAGTATTTTTAGCGTATTTTAGATCAATTATGAATGGTAAAAGCCCTCATTTATTTAAAAGAAATATTAAAGATGAGTTTATTAAAAAATCATTTATGATTGTAATTTTAGGATTAATTGTATTTATTTTTGGAACATTATTAATTACTGCAATTGAAGGTGATAATAATTATTTATTAAATGATACAGTTTATGATACTTATCAAGATGGAAGTAGAATTTATTCTTCAATAGATTTTGCTTTTGAAGCGATGAGTGCATTTGGAACAGTTGGACTTTCTACTGGATTTACACCTTATTTTAGTAACGGTAGTAAGATGGTATTAATATTAATGATGTATATAGGAAGAGTAGGTCCTGTTACACTTGCGATGAGTTTTAAACCAAAGAGTGAAAATTTATATAGATATGTTAATGAAGATATTGCAATAGGATAGGAGAAAGGTATGAATAAAGGAAGTATAGGAATTATTGGACTTGGTAAATTTGGATTATATCTTGCAAATGAATTATCAAAAACAGGTAAAAGTTTAATTTGTATTGATAAAGACGAAAATAAAGTTAAAAAAGTTTTAGATATTGTTGATGCTGCATTTGTTAGTGAAGATTTATCAATTAAAACATTAGAAGAAACAGGATTTAAAGAATGCGATACAATTATTATTACAATTAGTGAACATTTAGATGTTGCAATTTTTGCAACTTTAAACTGCATTAATTTAAACGTTAATAAAGTTATTGCCTTATCTAATTCAGAAGAACAAGGTATTGTTTTAGAAAAACTTGGTGCAGAAGTTATTTATCCTTATAAAGATAGTGTTAATTATTTAGTTAAAAAGATTTCTAATAATAATTTCTTAGATTTTATTGCATTAAGTGATGATGTTGAAATTGTTCAAATTAAAATTCCTCGTTCATTTGTAGGTAAAAGCTTAATTGAAAGTGATATTCGTCACGCTTATGAATTAAACGTTATTGCAATTGAAAAAAATAAAAACATTATTACAAACATTAATCCTAACTATATTTTTGAAAAAGATGATGCAATTGTTGTCATTGGTCAAAAAGACGCTTTAACTAAATTCCAAAAAATTAGATAAAATAATTTTTCTTTCTATTATTTTTAAAGCGTTTAATGTATAATTAAATCAATATCAAACAGGGGAAAAATAAATATGGCTTATGGAATTTTATATGATTTTCTAAATGGACAAACAATTGAAGCTTATAATTATTTTGGTGCTCATTTTGTAAAACAAGATATTGATGAAGAAATTGAAGTACCTTTAAAAAAAGATCCAGAAGAAAAAAAGATGATGGCACATAAAAAACTTGTTGATGGAGTTGTTTTTAGATTATACGCTCCACTTGCAAGTGATGTTAGTGTTATTGGGGATTTCAATAATTGGGATCCTTACGTTCATAAAATGAACAAAATTGATGAAAGTGGAGTTTGGGAGATTTTTATTCCTAATCTTCATAATTATTATTCTTACAAATTTCATTTTAGAGATTGTAATGGAAATTATGTAGATAAAGCAGATCCTTATGCATTTTTTAGCGAATATAGACCTGGAACATGTTCTAGACTTTTTAATATTGAAGGATTTGTATGGCATGATAAACCATACATGGAAACAAGAACTAGAAATTTTGATTCTCCAATGAGCATTTATGAAATGCATCTTGGAAGTTGGAAAGGAAAGGTTGAAAATAGAAATCTTTCTTATGAAGAAATTGCTGATTATTTAATTCCTTATTTAAAGGATTTACATTATACACATATTGAAATAATGCCAATTGTTCAATATCCATTTGATGGTAGTTGGGGATATCAAGCTACTGGATTTTATAGTGTCGATAGTAGATATGGAAATCCAATGCAACTTATGAGTTTTGTTGATAGAATGCATCAAGCAGGAATTGGTGTTATTTTAGATTTTGCTCCAGTTCATTTTGCAACTGATACATGGAGTTTATCAATGTTTGATGGATCTCCTTTATATGAATATGGAAATGAACATATGTATTCACCTTGGGGAAGTAAATATTTTGATTTAGGAAAAGATCCAGTTAGAAGCTTCTTAATGTCTGCAATGAATTATTTCTTAACATATTTCCATTTTGATGGAATTAGATGTGATGCAGTTAGTAATATTGTTTATTGGGAAGGTAATAAACAAAGAGGTGAAAATCATGGTGCAACTGAATTTATTAAAAGATTAAATGGTAAAATTCATATTGCTCATGATGATGTTATGATGATTGCAGAAGATTCTACAGATTTTACAGGTGTTACAAAACCTTTAGAATATGGAGGTCTTGGATTTGATTATAAATGGGATTTAGGATGGATGAATGATACTTTAAAATATTATGCATTAGATCCAGTTTATAAAAAATATGAACATAATAAAATAACATTCTCAATGGCATATTTCTTTAGTGAAAATTTCATGCTTCCATTATCACATGATGAAGTAGTTCATGGAAAAGGTACTATTTTAAATAAAATGTGGGGAAATTATGATCAAAAATTCCATCTTGTAAGAAATTTATATACTTATATGTACGCTCATCCTGGTAAAAAATTATCATTTATGGGTAATGAACTTGCTTCATGGGATGAATGGAACGAAAATAAATCATTACCTTGGGATTTAAAGAGATTCCCAAAACACGATAGTGTTTCTAGAATGATTAGAGATTTAAATTTAATCTATATTAAAGAAGAAGCAATGCATTTTGAAGAATATAACCCTGCTCATTACAATTGGTTAATGGTTGATAACGCTAATGATTCAATCTTTGCATTTGAAAGAAGAGTTAAAGATTCTCATTTAGTATTTGTATTCAATATGACAGGAAATTATTATGAATATTACACAATTGGTTTAACAAGACCTGGTGTATATACTGAAATCTTTAATAGTGATAAAGATGTTTATGGTGGTAGTAATGCTTATAATGGGGTTGATATTGAATCAAGTGAATTTGGTCCAGAAAATAAACCACATAAATTTGTAATTAAGATTGCTCCATTTGCAGCAATGATCTTCAAATATAAAGAAAAGAAAGAAGATTAATAAAAATATGAATATAAAAAAGTACGATTAATTTCGTACTTTTTATTTTTATGAAAATATTTTCATAAAAATTACATTCTTTTCACATAAATATGAAAAATAATGAAAATTTAATGCATTTCAATTATAAAGTTGATATAATTATTGAAGTTTAAGGAGTTAAAAATATGTATTTTGATTCAAAAGAAGAATTTAAAAAGGAATATGTTAATCGTATTGTTGCAAAATATGGTAGAAATCCTGAAGAAGCACATATTAGTGAACAATATGATAT
>CAVGUB010000018.1:0-7704 GCA_963632375.1 Phocaeicola dorei
TATCATCATCTACAATACATGCACCTACTTTTGTATTAGGATCTTTACTTCTTTTGCAAGAAAGTAAAGCAATTCCCATAAAATATTCATCCCAATTAATTAAGTTATCCATAAAAATTAATTTGCAGTTACTGTAAGTTGTCTTGAATATTCATCAATTACCTTACCTGTAATTTTTGTTTTTACTGTACCTTTAATTGTAATAACATCAGCACTACCAACAGTAATAGTAAATTCACCAGCATCTTCATTTAATGTAACACTATAATTTTGTCCTCTACTACCAGTAGCAACAATTTCTACATCGAAATCACTTAATGATAAATTTGCACCATATAAATTTCTATTAACAGAAATGAAATATTTAATTGAAACTGTAGCTTGTTCATCCCAGCTCCATCCACCATTAAATCCTAAACCATATCTAGAATCATTTCCAGTAACACTTGCGTCATAATAACTTTCATCATCATATGTAACTGTGATTGATGCAACTTGAGCAGAAACTGTTAATGATTTTTGGTCACTATTTAAAGAGTGGCTTGTGCCATTAACTTTAACTGTTGTATCTGCAATAATTTTATTAGTAACTTCTGGTAAAGTTAATGTAATTTGTTTATCAGAAACATAATATGAATTTACTAATGCTGCTGTTTGAACAGAATTTAATTTTTCACCATTTCTAACATAACTAATACTACGTTTAGTTAATCCTAAACTTGCACCATTCATTGTTAATGATGAATTATTAGTAAATTTTAATAAGTTATCTGTATTTAAGAATGCATTAGCACCAATTTTTGTAACATTGCTTGGAATTACAATTGATTGAAGGGAAGAACAATTTGAGAATGCTAAAGCACCAATTTCAGTTAATTCACTTCCATCTTCAAAACTAAAACTTGTTAAAGATGTACATCCAGCAAATGCGTTATCTGGAATTGAAGTAATTGTTTTTGGGAAATTTGAAATTGATTTAACAACTGTATTTCCTTCAAATGCACTTCTTTCAATACCTGTAACTTCTTTATTACCAATTTTTGATAATAATTGAACTACTTCAAGTGGTGTACCATCTTCTTTTTGAGTTGCAACACTAGAAATTGTGTAGTGACTTCCATCAGTTGATAATGAATATGTTACATATTCACTAGAAACTTCTTTCTTATAATCATATTGAGCAGTTGCAATAACTTCTTTTAATCCAGTTGGTCTAAATGAAACCATTTGTTTATCAGTATCAACAACTGGTTCTTCACTTAATCCTTTAATACTATATGTTGTAAAATCGCCATAATATTGACCTTTACACATTGGAAGATTAATTGTATCCCATGAATAATAAGTTGTAGGAGCGTTATCAGGTTTTCCACCTTCTCCAACTTCAATAGTAATATTTCTAACAGTTAATCCAACTCTTGAACCTTCTGAATTTGCAATACTTGAATTATTAACTAAATGAGTTAATTCATCAGTATTTGCAAATGCATTATTTCCAATACTTGTAACACTTGCAGGAATAATTAAATTATCAATAGCGTCACAATGTGAAAATGCTTTTGATCCGATTGATTTTAAACTATTTGGTAATACTAAAGTTGTTAAAACTGAACAATTTTCAAAAGCACTATCTCCAATAACTTGAAGTTGACTATTTGTATTTAATTCAATTCTTTCAAGACCTTTGCAGTTATAGAATGCATTATCTGGAATTGAAGTAATAGTTTCAGGGAAATTTTTAATTTCTTTAATTGAAGAAGCATAGAATGCATCACGTGATAAAACATTAACATCTTTTCCACCAACCTTACTTTGTAAAGTTAAAGTGTTATTATGTTCATTTAAATATGATTTATCAACTTCTTTAATAGTGTATCCACCACTTGAGTTCTTTTCGTATTTAACACCATCGATAGTTGTAGAATTTGTTAAGAAATAATATCCTAAAGCACCACCTGCTAAAGCAACAAGTGAAACACCAATTACAGATGTTGTAATAATTAAACCTAAATGTTTACCTTTTAATTTTGAAGTTTGAACATCATTAATACTTCTAATCTTTAAAAGTAATGCATCAGCTTCATTATTGAAATAGTTATTTTGTAAGAAGTTTTCAAGTTCTTCAGCTTGTCCTTTTTCAATATATGTATCTAAATTTAAAGAAAGATAAGTTAAAAGATATTTCTTCATTTCTTCATGTTCTTTTTCGCTTTCTTCAATAATTTTTCTAATTTCTGCTACATCTTTAAATTTTTGTAATTCAGCTAAATTAATTCTATAAGCATTTTCAACTGAAGTCATTCTATTTAAGAATGTATCTTCTTTACCATTATCATTAATGAATTCTTCATTAACAAAACGGTACTTTTTATCTAAGTACTTTAAAATCATTGAATAAGTAAAATCACCATCATATCCACTATCTTTTTGATTTTTAAACATCTTTAATAATTGATCTAATGGAGCATTTTTTAACTTATCAACGTTTTCTTTAATTGCAACTTGTCTTTTTAATGAATTTAAAAATTTCTTAATTTTTTCATCACTAAAATTTTCAGCCTTTTTAAAATATGGGCTTGCTACAACTCTATCATCTGCTTTTTCTTTTAATTCTTCAATTGAAGAAAAACCAAATTCAATTAATAATTTAGCAATGTAATAATATGGAGAATTTGGATTTAATCTATAAATAAAATCTAATTCTTCATTAGCTTTAACGAAATTCTTATTCTTGATTTCTTCAAGAGCGTTTTTATAATGTGTAGTCAAAGAATCGATGTCGCTATCATCCATTTTTTGAGTATTTAATACTTCTTTTTTATCATCCATACTAGTTAAATAACTCCTTTAAAATTTCCACCATTAACTTCATTTGAGTTATTGAGACTAACTCAAAACGGCCATGTGGAGAAAAATCACCTACACCAAGATTTGGGCAAGGGAGACCTAGATATGTGATGGTAGCCCCATCAGTTCCCCCTCTAATTGGAGTATAGGATATTTTAACACCTTTTTGTAAATATGCTTTATTTATTAAATTGATTGCTTTCATATCATTTTTAAAGTAATCAAACATATTTCTATAATCATCAGCAATTGTTAATGTAATTTCAGCTTTAGGATATTTCTTTAATAATTTTTCTTTTTCTCTTTCTAAAATGTTTTTCTTTTCGTTTAATAAATCTTTATCATGATCTCTTAAAATAAAGCTGAGTTCACATTTTTCACAATCACCTTTAAAATCAGTTAAATGAATAAAACCTTCCCTTAATTCAGTTTTTTCAGGAACCATATTAGAAGGTAAATCCATAACAAATTCACTACCAAGCATTGCAGCATTAACCATAATGTTTTTAGCCATACCTGGATGTACACCAACACCTAAAATAGTAACTTTAGCGTGTGCAGCATTGAAGTTTTCATAACTTGCTTCATAAATTGATTCTCCATCAAGAGTAAATCCAACATCAGCACCCATTTTTTTACAATCAAAATGTAATGCACCTTGTCCAATTTCTTCATCTGGAGTAAATGCAATTGCTAAGTTATACTTAAATTCATCTTTATGAGCAACATAATATTTAGCAAATTCTAAAATAATAGCAATTCCTGCTTTATCATCGCCACCTAAAAGATGTTTTCCATCAGTAACCATTAAATCTTCATTAACTAAATCTTTTAAAAATGGAAAATCTTGAGGAGACATAGTGTATTTTTCATCTAAAACGATGTCACTTCCATCATAATGCTCAATAATTCTTGGATTTTTAATTCCACCAATTAAACTTGGAGATGTATCCATATGAGAAATTAATCCAATAGTTTCTTTTGAACCATTTTGAACATGAGCATATACTAATCCAAATTCATCTTGGATTACGTCTTCAACACCAATTTCTTTTAAAATTCCTACTAATTTCTTTCCAAATTCTAATTGAGTAGCACTAGAAGGATAGGATGATGAATTCTCATCACTCATTGTGTCAAATGCAATTAAATCTTTAAATCTTGTAACAATATCCATGATTATCTCCCAAAGTAAATAACTTTTACGCTTAAACTTGTATAACTAATAGTAGAATCTTTAGAGTCTTTTGTAACAGTTAAAGATTCTTTTTCATAAATTTCTAAAGTAGTTAATGTTTTAACATTAATTTTTGAAATAGTGTATGTAGCACTTCCTGTAACACTTGTATTTTTTAAAACTACATCATTTGTTTTAAGTTCAAAATTAGCAGCTTTTTTAACTGTAACACCAGTTAATTCATATTTTGTTTCAAAAATAATATCAACATATTGTTCATCTAATGTAAAATTAGAATTGTCTTTTTTAATGTAATCTAAATTAATTTTATATCCATTATTAGTGTCATTACTTGATAAAACTTTATCACCATATCTAATATCAATTTGTTTATTGTTTGAATCAATTCCAATCCCACTAGTATTATAAGAATATTTAGTATTTGAATAATAAATACTATAATTTGAGGTTGTTAAAAAAGGAATTAATATAGTTAAAATAGCAATAACTATAATAACAATTCCAATAGAATTAATAATAACTTTTCTTTTGTTTAATTTCTTTTCTTCCATACTAAAAACAATTCCCCTAAATATTATATAATAAAAATCTTGAAGATTTTAGAAAAAAAATAAAAATTTAAAAAGAAAATTCGTAAGATAATTTCCTACGAATTTTTACTATATTTTTATTTCTTTTTTTGATTTTCTTTTAAGATTTCGCAAATCTTGTATCCACCATCATAATGACCTTCTTTTTTAAGTTCATTGATACGATTAATCATAAATCTTAATAAATCTTTATCATTAATAATGTTCTTTAATTCTCTTTCAATGGATTTTTCATCACTACATTCTTTAAATGCATCACCCATTTCTCTTCCATAAATTCCTCCATACACTTCATGACCACCAATATGTCTCATAAATAATTTAGGAACTGGATAGAAAACAAGTTCACTAGGTTTAGTAATTAATAAATCAGTAACTCTCATTAAAAGATTTGTAGAATAAACTGCTTCAAATATATCTTTATTATAGAAACAATAAATTCCACTAGCGTCATTATCTCTAATTTCATCTACAAAACTTGTAAATTTATCGTATTCATTAAAGAAATTCTTTGAATCAAAGCCTTTAATTTTCTTTTTCATTAATTTATAAACATCTTCGTGATCTCCAAAGTTCATAAATAACGAAACTTTATTTTCTTTAACGTATGGAAGAAGGAATTTTACCATTGAAATAAATAAATCACTTCCAGCACCTGCTCCTCCAACACTTAAAAGAATTCTTAAAGGTTTATTTTCATTAATCCTTTTTAATCTTCTGTTATTATCGTCTTCTAAATTAATTAAAAATTCATGATCAACATAACATCCAACACATTTAATATCGTTATCACTCATTCCTTTTAATTCATGTTTAGAAAATCCATCAAGAGTTTTATATCCATAATACGCAAATGGAGTTTGAACTGTGTGGATTGCACCTTCACTTAAATGAAGTGCCATAGGCCAGTTATCAGGAATTGCATTAACAACATCATTCATTCCTGAATGAATTGCAGCTTGAGAAGGCCAAACGTGTGTTGCAACATATGGAATATCTTTTGGAATATTTCTAAAAATAGGTACTAAAAGTTCAGCATTCTTTTGATCTTTAGCGTTATATTCAATCTTTTTAAATCCTTCACTATTAAGAGGTTCCCAAACTACTTTATTAAATAATTTTGATTTTTGAGAAATCTTACTTGCTAAAGAATACATATCATTTTGTTTTTTAATCATTTTTGATCCAGTAGCATCAAATGATGCAAGATCTAACCAATAAGGAGTAAATCCCATTGCTTTTGCACAACTTGCTAATGCAATAGAAATTCTATAATGACCAAAACCCATTCTAATATTTCCAACAATTAAAGCGTTATCATCAAATTTTTCATCATTTTCTTTAAAAACAACTTCTTTAACACCAATTCCTTTTAAAGTTTCATTATCTTTAAATCCTAAATGGTAGTTTTTATTTGAATCATCTCCAAATTCTTTTATAAATTTAGCTTTACTTTTAGAAGCACTTTTAATAGTTTTCTTATCTATTTTATTTTCAAAAATTACAGAAGTTTTATCCATTTAATTTCTCCTTTATTAATTAAATATCTTAAAGTATATTTTTTATTCTTATTTAAATAATCAATATCAATAATATTTTTATTTTTTCTAATATCTAAAATTTCACTTCCTACAAGTTCTTGAGATTTTTTCAATAATTTCTTATTTTCTTCACTATAATTTGAAACATCATCACTTGTCATAAATACACTTCCACATAAATGATTAAGAGTAATTACTGCTTCTTTTTGCTTATTATTAAGTTTAATATTATCATCTCTTAATAGATAAACATCAGGATCATTTGCAAAACATATCTTATTCATAAATGATCTATAAATTGTATTTACTAAAGTAACTTTAGTAGAAATTCTTTCTCTATGCATAAATTTCATATACCAAATATCATTAAAATCTAAAGTAATATCTGGTCCAATACGAGCATAATCTGCTCTTTTAAAAGATGATGATAAAGGTACTCCACAAACAAGTAATAATTTTCCTTTTAATTCATCTCTTAAAATATCCATGATGTAACTCATTAATTCTGCTCTTGTAAAATTAGAATCTTTAATTAACGCACTAGCGTATAAAAAATCTAACTTAAAGAAATCAAATCCTAAATCAACATAATATTTTAAACACTTTTTAATGTAGTCAATTACTTCTTCTTTTCTAATATCTAAAACATAATCGATACTCCAATTGCATCCTGCTGGAACTGGTTTATTATTTTCTAAATATAAATAATCTTTATGTTCTTTAAATATTTTTGAATTTGTTTCACAAACAAGTGGTGCAAGCCAAATACCTGCTTTTAATCCTTTTTCATGAATTTTATCAACAATTGGTTTTAATCCATTAGGGAATTTTTTAGAATCAATATCTAACCAATCTCCTACATAAGTTTCACTTCCATCATCAATTTGAAATAAATCATAATTTGATGAATCGATTGCGTCTAAATTCTCTAAGATTATTTTTTCATTGATATTTTGATAATGATTATACCAAGATGTATATCCTCTTAAAGAAGAATAAGTAGAAGAAGATTTAAAATTACTTAAATATTCTCTAGATATTTTTAAATAATTACCTTTTAAAGTAATATAGTCAAATAAAGTAAATTCTTTATTGATAATTCTTCCATTTATATCACTTTCTAATCTAATTAAATTCTTTTTAATCATATGATTAATGATTAAATATGCATTATTTTCATTAAAGCTTCCTATTAACAAAGATTCATTATTCTTTTTATTTCTTATATAAGAGAAAGTATATCCATGAAGAACATGCTTTTTATATTCTTTAAAATATTCATCTCCATATTCTTTAAAATGATATTTTTTTAAAATTGATTTAGGTAATTTATCAATTGATTTAACATTTTCATTGATATTGAATTCTCTTGAATCAGTCCATGATTGGAATCCATTTAAGAATATAGATTCATTTTTTGAATAGGTATGAGGAATATCAATTAAAGAAGAAATTAAAGTTATTTCTTTTTTAGGAACAATTGATATTTTAATGCGATCATTATTAATTTCTTTTTTAATTAAATAAT
>CAVGUB010000018.1:7743-8099 GCA_963632375.1 Phocaeicola dorei
ATCTTTAATTCCTTTATTAAAAATATTCATAAATATTTCTTTAAAAGAATCAATCCCCTTTTCGTAAGTAATTAAATTATTAACGTTATTATTTAAAATATAAACGTCTAATTCTCTTAAGAAATTATAATAATTTTTATGTTCATTAAATATCTTTAAATATGCATTGAAATAGTGTTTTAAAGAAGTAATTCCATTTAAAGAATCATTAATTCTAAAGTAATTATCTAAGATTTCTTCTTGAAGAGAAATCGCAGATAGAATTATGATATTTTCTTTTTTCTTATAATATCGATAAATAGTAGCTTCACCAAGATTACATTTTAAAGAAATATCTTTAATAAAAACATTATTAA
>CAVGUB010000019.1:0-20878 GCA_963632375.1 Phocaeicola dorei
ATTATATAATAATTAAATATGTTAGAAGTTATTTATAAATGTAATAAATGTAATAAAGTAAATGTTAAAAATATTAAGGATAATGAATATAACCTTACTAAAAATATAGAATTAGTAAAGTCTATTTATGATGATTCTTTATTTTTAGAAGAGTGTCAAGAATGCCATTCAAAAAATGTAATAGAAAGAGATTCATTATTTATTGATGATGATTATAAGTTTATTATTAAACTTGATACATCAAGTGAAACAAAAGTATTAATGATTAATGATCCTGCATACTTAGATTATAAGATTAGAATAGTAAAATCTTTAAATGATTTAAAAGAAAAATTAAGAATATTCTATTCATTTTTAAATGATCATATAATTGAAACTTTAAAAGAAGAAGTATTTAACGAAATTGATCCTTCCTTAAATCCAGATTATTTAACATTCCATAAGATTAATGAATATGGATTATCTTTTGTAGTAATATCACAAATGGATGAATATTTAGGATCAATTTCTATTAAATTTGATAAATATTATGAGATTGAAAAATTAATAACAATCGATAAATCAATCCAGGTAGTAGATTTTAAACTTGCTAAAAGATATTTAAAAGAAATAGAAGAAATATATGAATCAAGAAAAAATAAATAAAATAAAAGAAAAAAGAAATGAGAAAAAAGAAGAAATAAAGGAAGAAATAATAGAAAAACTAGAAGAAAGAAGCGAAAAAAGAGAAGAGATTAAAGAAGAGGTTAAAGAAAAACATGAAGAAATAAAAGAAAAAAGAGAAGAAATTAAACACCATATTAGAGAAATTAAATATTTAAAGAAAGTTAATATTATTAATAATTGTACTATTGGATTAAATATAGGTATTTTAATTTATAAGATTGGTTCTTTAATTGGATATCAAGATACTTTCTTAATTCCTTCTATTATTTATTCTATTTTTATTATTCTTGCTAAAGGTGTGTTTTTTGTTGGATATAAGAAAGATTTAACAGAAGATGAAGAATTAAAATATTTCTTATTTTATGGAATATTCCTCTTTTTAGGATCTTTATCATACCTTATATATTGGATTATTGAATATGTGATTAATCCAGTTGATATCCATTTAGGTGCTCCTAAATTTATTGTGTATTTAATCGTTTATTTAGTAGAAATGTTTTCTTCTATTGAAGGGTTATTTGAATCAAATAAGAAACATGATTTATTGTTAAAAGGTCTTAAATTTATTGATTTATCCATTGCATTAAGTGCCTTAATGATGGTAATTATCATCATATTTGGATATTTTGTAGGAGAGAATAATAAATATATTATTAATATCTTTGGAATAGTGATATCCATCATTATATTTGTATTATATTTTAAATATAAAAGAAAAAGTAATAAATAAGTATATTATTAGTATAAATCTATATAATATCTTCTTAAAAATATTTAATTAAATTTGTAGTAAATTCCTAATATTTTTATTATAATTTTTGCTTGTATGAATCAATTTATAAGAACTGAATTAATATATGGAAAAAAATCAATAGAATCACTCCACACAAAACACGTATGTATATTTGGAATTGGAGGAGTTGGAGGATATGTTGTAGAAGCCCTAGCTCGCACTGGAATTGGAGAAGTTACTTTAGTAGATGATGATAAAGTATCTTTATCTAATTTAAACCGTCAAATAGTAGCGTTACATTCAACAATTGGAGAATATAAAGTAGATGTAATGGAAAGAAGAATTAAAGAAATTAACCCTAACATTAAAGTTAATAAGATTAAATCTTTTATTTTACCATCAAACATAGATACTTTTGATTTTAGTAAGTTTGATTATATAGTAGACGCAATTGACACAGTAAGTGCTAAAATTGCAATTATTAAAAAAGCTAATGAGTTAAATATCCCTATGATATCTTCAACTGGAACAGGGAATAAGATTAATCCAATGGGATTTATGGTAAGTGATATTACAAAAACTTCAGTAGATCCATTATGTAAAGTATTAAGAAGAGAATTAAAGAAAAGAGGAATTAACCATTTAAAAGTAGTATATAGTAAAGAAGAACCATTTACTCCTTTAAGTGATTGTAATATTGATTATTCAAGTGATTCTTTACTTGAAAAAGGAGATAGACTTGGAAGTAAAAAAAGATCTACTCCAGGAAGTAATGCTTTTTGTCCTGCAGCAGCAGGACTCCTTATTGCAAGTGAAGTTATTAAAGATTTAACGTATGACACCTTTAGAAGTGAGGAAAATAAATAATATGATTTATTTAGATTACGCTAGTAATTACCCAGCTAAAAAAGAAGTTTTAGATGCTTTAGTAGATACCGAACTTAATTATATTGGAAATTATAATTCTTCACATAAAGAAGGTAAAAGAAGTAAAGAAAGATTCATTGAACTAGATAGAAAAAATAAAGAAATTTTAAAATTAAACGATGATTACGATATAATTTACACTTCAAGTGCTACAGAAAGTAATAATCTTGCAATTAAAGGAATTGCAAAAAGCTATTCAGGAAGTGGTAAAAAAATCTTAGTAAGTGAAGTTGAACATAGTAGCGTTAATGGATGTTTAGGACAACTTAAAAATCAAGGATATCAAATTGAATTTATTGCTACTCTTGAAACAGGTGAAATTGATTTTAATGATTTAAAGAATAAATTAACTAGTGATTGTATATTAGTTATTACAATTTTAGTAGAATCTGAAACTGGATTTATGCATGATTATAAAAAGATTGCTAGTATTATTAAAGAAACTAATCCAAACTGCCACTATTTAGTAGATGCTACTCAAGCTGTAGGTAAATTTGATATAGATTTTAACTCTTTAGAATTAGTATCTTTTGCACCTCATAAGTTTGGAGGAATAATTGGAACTGGATGTTTAATAAAGAAAAAATCTACTATTTTAAATCCTTTAATTGAAGGAGGAGAAAGTAATTCAATTTATAGAAGTGGTACCCCTGCTTTAGGATTACTCGCTTCTACTAATAAAGCATTAGAACTTGCATATCAAAACATGTCCTTAAACTTCCAAAAAGTAAGTGAATTACATGATTATTTAATAGATAATATTAAAAATATTAAAGGATTAATGATTAATTCATTCTCTAATCCTTATATTATTAATCTATCATTTACTAATATTCCTGCATATAAAGTAGTAGAATATTTATCAAATAATGATATATGTATTTCTCAAAAAAGTGCTTGTAGTATTAAAAATACTCCAAGTAAAATTATATTTAGTATCTATAAAGATAAAAAAAGAGCATCTAGTTCATTTAGAATTTCTTTAAGTGAATTAGTCACAAAAGAAGAAATAGATGAACTAATTAAGTGTTTAAAGGAGGTTAAATAAATGGAAGAAAATAAAGAATTAGAAATAAGTGAAGAAGAAAATATAGACAAACCTCATAAAGAAATGGATGTATTTGAACAATCAATTACCCGTAAATTTAGAAAGAAATTATGGTCTAAATTTGTTGCAGGTATTAAAAAATATGAGCTTATTCAACCAAATGATCATATTTGTTGTTGTATTAGTGGTGGAAAAGATTCAATGGTTATGGCACGTCTTTTCATGCAACTTGAAAAATATAGTGATTTTCCTTTTAAAGTTACTTACCTTGTAATGAATCCAGGATATAATGAAATTAATCTTCAAGTTATTAAAAATAACCTTAAAATCTTAGGAATTCCTGCAGTTATTGAAAATACTGATATTTTTGAAATTGCTAATAGTCAAACTAAATCACCTTGTTTTTTATGTGCTAAGATGAGAAGAGGTGCATTATACAATTTAGCAGAAAAATATGGATGTAATAAAATTGCATTAGGTCACCATTATGATGATGTTATTGAAACTACTTTAATGAATTTACTTAATAGTGGATCATTCCAAACTATGCTTCCTAAACTTAAAAGTACTAATTATGGAGGAATGGAACTCATCCGTCCAATGTATTTTATTAGAGAAAAAGATATTATTGCGTTTAGAAATTACCATAATCTTGAATTTATTCAATGTGCTTGTAGATTTACTGAAAATTGTGCTGTTTGTGATAATGGAGGAGGAGGTAGTCAAAGACTTGCTACTAAATACTTAATCCAAAAATTACAAAAAGATTATAATGATCAAGTTGAAAAAAATATCTTTAAAGCAGCAGAAAATGTCACAATGGATATGATTGTAGGATTTAAATATAAAGGTAAACATTATTCTTATTTAGATGATTATTATAAAGAAGATAAAGACACAACATTAAGCAAGATTGTAGATAAAGATTTTGTTAAAAATGAAAAGAGTTGTGGAGCAGTTATCTTTAGAATTAAAGATAATAAATTATATTATTTAATTGAAAAGATGAATTTAGGACATTATTCATTATGTAAAGGACACGTAGAAAATAATGAAACTGAAGTAGAAACTGCCTTAAGAGAAATTAAAGAAGAAACATCTTTAAATGTAGATATTGATATTAATTTTAGAGAATCAATTAAATATAAACCTTATAAAGATAAAGATGTAATAAAAGAAGTTATATTCTTTGTAGCACAAAACAAAGAAGACAAAAAAGCAATTGATCTCCATGATGATGAAGTTAATAATATTGAATTCTATGAATTAGAAGAAGCGCTTAATTTATTAACATTTGATAGTGATAAAAATGTTTTAAAGAAAGCAGATGAATACATCAAAAAGAATATAAATAAGTACTTAAATAAGAAGATTTAAACAATCTTCTTATTTTTATATCTACTAAATATATACTTATTTATTGCTATTTTTTAAATATAAGTCTATTATTCTTACAAGTGAGGAAAATTTATGAATTATAAAATATTATTTTTAGTAATTTTAAGTATTAATTTAATAATTTCAATATTCTTTGATTTATTAAAGTTTAATAGTTTAAAACGAAAAGTCCCTGAGTTTTTAGAATTTTTAACTAAAGAAGAAGGATACGATAAATGGCAAAGTTATTTAAAAAGAAAGTTAAGACTTGGATTAATTGAAGATATTGTAAGCGTAATTCCAATGTTTTTACTTGTAGGATTTAACGTATTTCCAAGTGTCTTGAACCTAGTTAGTCAAAACTGGATTGTTCAACTTATTATTCTTTTATTAGTTTCTCAAGCAATAGAATTTATTATTAAACTTCCATTTGATATTATTGATACTTATAAAATAGAAGAAGAATATGGATTTAATAATACAAAGGTAGGTACATTTATAGTAGATCAAGTATTTGGATTTATTCTAAACGTTATTATATCTTTCTTAATTGGATTTATTTTCTTTGGATTATTTAGTATATTACCTGCATGGGCATCATTAATTATATGTACTTTAATCTTTATTGGAGTATCATTCTTAATTCAATTCTTATTCCCTTATTTTGCAAAATTACGTAATAAATTTACTCCTTTAGAAGAAGGAGAATTAAAATCTAAATTAATGGATTTAATGAATAAGAATAATTTCAAAGTAGAAGGAATATATGTTGTTAATGAATCAAAAAGATCTACTAAAGAGAATGCTTATTTTGCAGGTTCAGGCAAATCCAGAAGAATTGTTATTTATGATAATTTAATTGCAAATCATACTGTAAATGAAATCGTAGCAGTTTTTGCACATGAATTAGGACACGCTAAATGTAAACACCATTTAAAATCATTACCATTAAGTTTTATTAATGTTATCTGTATGGTTTTATTGCTTTATGTTTCTACAATTCCTCAAAATTTATCTATAGATTTTGGATATAGTACTCAAAATTATGCAATTATGTATTTATTTGCAGGTGAATTAATTGATTTATTTACAGTTATATTCTCTATTATTAATAACACTATTTCTAGAAAGCATGAATATGAAGCAGATACTGTTGCAGCTAAAAATGGATACGCTGATGATTTAAAGTTATCTTTAATTAATTTAACTAAGAAAAATTATGGATTATTATGCTATAACCCTATCTTAGAATTCTGTAAAGCAAGTCATCCAAGTTTAGAAAATAGAATTAAAAATTTAGAAAAGAATAAAGTTAGTATTAAAAATGAAGGTGAATAACCTTCTTTTTTTCTTTAAAAATAATTGATAATGAATCTTAAATATTATAAAATTAATTCAGGTGCTAAAAAGCATCATATTTTTTTAGTTAGGAGGATTCGATGGATTTAAATTTAATAAAGTCCAAAGTAGAAGAACATTTAGAAAAAGATGGATATAGTCTTTATTCAATTAAGGAATTTAATTCAAAAAAAGGTCTAACTCTTGAGATTATAGTAGATCGTGTTGAACCAATAAGCCTTGATGATATTATTAAAGTAAGTAATTCAATTTCAGATTTATTAGATGAAATTGATAAGTCAGAGACACCATATACATTAGATGTTTCATCTTTAGGAGCAGAAAAACCAATCAAAATTGAAGATATTTCTAAATATGTTGGAAAATATATTTCAATCCATATTACGAATCCATTTAAGGGTTTAAATAATTTAGAAGGTGATTTAGTAGCAGTTGATGATACTAATATTTCACTTGATTATAAGGAAAAAACTAGAACTATACACGCTTCAATTCCTTTAAAGGATATTGATCGTTGTAATCTTGCAATTAAATTTTAGGAGAATATATAAAAATGAAAAAAAGTGCTTTTGCAGCTGCTGTTTTAGAACTTGGAAATAAAAAAGGAATTGAAAGAGAAAAGATTGAAGAAGCTTTAAAATATGCTTTCTCTTTTGCAATTAATAAGAAGATTGAAGATGATTCTAGAGTAGTCCATACTAAAACAAAAATTAAAAGAGTTATTAAATTAAATGAAAATGGCGAACCAGAAGAACCAAAATATGTTAAACCAGACGCTATTAAAGTAAGAGTTGATGCTAATTTAGATAAAGGTATTATTAATACATTTGTTCAAAAAGAAGTTGTTGCAAGTGATGACGATATTACTGATGATGCTTTACAAATCTGTTTAGAAGAAGCTAGAAAAGAATTCCCAAAAATTAAGGTTGGTGAATTCTATGAAACTCCATTTGATTTTGAAAATTTATTTAATAAAAGAGATGTTGATAAATTCATTGGTGCATTCAAACAAAAGATTTCTGAATCAGAAAAAGAAGTTTTAGCAAAAGTTTTTGAAGAAAAAATCCACACTAATATGAGTGGGGTTGTTGAAAAAGCTGATGGTAGAATTGTTATTGTTAAATTACTTGATAGAGCAAGTGCTACATTACAACATAAAGATTTAATTGGTAATGAACAATTTAGAAATGGTGATATCGTTAAAGTTTATGTTAAAGGTATCTCAAGTGGTAATAAAAGAGATGGTTTAATTGAAGCAAGTAGATCATGTCCTGAATTTTTAGCTGAAGTCTTTAAAGATGAAGTTAGTGAAATTCATGATGGTACTGTTGAAATTAAATCAATTGCAAGATTCCCAGGTAAAAGAGCTAAAGTTGCAGTTTTATCACATGATTCAAATGTTGATGCAGTTGGTGCATGTATTGGTAAAAATGGTGATAGAATTCAAAAGATTGTTGCAAATATTGGTGGAAAAGAACATATTGATGTTTTCTTATATAAAGAAAATAAAGGTTTATTCTTAGCAGAAATCTTAAAACCAGCTGAAGTTATTGGTGTTAATTTCTCAACTGATGAAGAAGGTAATGAATCAGCAGTTGTTGTTTGTAAAAATGATACAGCAGGTGTTGCAATTAGTGGTGGTTTAAATCCATCTTTACTTAAAAAGATGATGGGTTTAAAAGGAGTATTCATCTATAACGAAAGTGAACTTGAAGAAAGAGGTATCAAAGAATACAAAACTATCGAACAATTCATTTTAGAAGATGAAGAAAATAAGAAAGAAGCTGAAAGAAAACAATTCTTAGAAAAATCTATTGAATACAATGAAGCATATAAAGCTCAAGTTGAAGAAGATAGAAAAGCTCAAGAAGCATATGAAGCAAGTTTAAATCTTGATGGTGTTCAAGAAGACGAAGAAGAAAAATCAAATGAACCAAAAGCACCTATTGAAATCAAGATTAAAATGCCAGAAGTTGAAACAAAACCTGAAGAAGTAAAACCAGTTCAAGTTAAAAAAGCTGAACCAGTTGAACATAAGGAAGTTTCTACAACTACAACATTAGATGAACTTGAAAAATCACTTGAAAGTGAAAAGAAAACTAAACCAAGTGAAAAACCAAGTAAGAAAAAGAGTAAAAAAGACGATAAGAAAGAAGGTAAAGAAGAAACTTCACTTTCTCCAAAAATGTCTATTTATACAGATGATGAACTTCAAGAATTCGAAGATGATTTCGATGATGAAGATTTCGATGATAGCGACGATGATTATAGTGAATATGACACCGACGATATGTACGAGGAATAATAATGAAAAAAATTCCTCAAAGAAAATGTGTTGTAACTAATGAAGTTTTACCTAAGGAGAGTTTATTTAGAGTAGTAAAATCTCCTACAGGTGAAGTTTTATTAGATATGTCTTATAAAGCAAACGGAAGAGGTGCTTATATTAAAAAAGATGCAGAAGTTATTGAAACTGCAAAAAAGAAGAAAGTTTTAGATAGAAGTCTTGGAATAGAAGTTCCAGATGAAGTCTATGAAAGAATGAAATTATTTCTTAAATTAAAGTAAATTTACAGTTAAGAGGAGGTATGTAAATGAAGAAAAATACAAAAAAATTCGATCGTGAAAGTAACGTTCCAGCAAAAAACCAAAAAAAGGATAAATTTTTAAACAAAGTCCATGATCAAGTATTTGTTTTTACAAAATCTCTTACTGTTGGTGAACTTGCTAAAGAATTAAATGTTAATCCAAGTGATATTATTAAAAAATTATTCTTACAAAAGAAATTAGTTACAATTAATAATTATCTTGATGATGAAACAATTGGTGAAATTTGTCTTGAATACGGCTATGACTTCAAAAAAGAAGAAATAGTTGATGAAGAAGATTTTGAAAAGATTGCTATTAACGATAAAGAAGAAGATTTAATTGAACGTCCAGCAGTTGTTACTATTATGGGACACGTTGACCATGGTAAAACAACTTTAATTGATGCTATTCGTAATTCTACATTAGCAGAAGCTGAGTTTGGTGGGATTTCTCAAGAAATTGGTGCTTATCAAAAAACATGTAATGGTAAAAAGATTACCTTTATTGATACTCCAGGGCATGAAGCTTTTAGTGCAATGAGATCTCGTGGTGCTAGTGTTACTGATATTGTTAT
Source organism: Phocaeicola dorei (assembly GCA_963632375.1). Taxonomy (GTDB): domain Bacteria; phylum Bacillota_I; class Bacilli_A; order RFN20; family CAG-826; genus Onthovivens. Next base: position 9,274 of record CAVGUB010000019.1, read on the forward strand.
TTTAGTTGTTGCTGCAGATGATGGTGTTATGCCTCAAACTCTTGAAGCAATTGATCATGCTAAGGCAGCTGGTGTTCCAATTATTGTTGCAATCAATAAAATTGATGTTCCAGGTGCAAATCCTGAAAAAGTTATTAATGAACTTATGCAACATGATGTTATTGCTGAAAAATATGGTGGTGACGTTATGACTTGTGAAATTAGTGCTAAGAAGAAAATTGGTATTAATGAACTTTTAGAAACAATTCTTGTTCAAGCAGAAATGTTAGAATTAAAAGCAAATCCAAAACGTTACGCAATTGGTACTGTTTTAGAGGCATCATTAGATAAAGGTGAAGGTCCAAAAGCTACCTTAATTGTCCAAAATGGTACATTAACTTCTAGTGATTTCGTTGTTGTTGGTACAACTTATGGAAAAGTTAGAAGAATGACTAATGAATATAAACAAGTTGTTAAAGAAGCATTACCTTCAACTCCAGTTAGTGTAATTGGATTAAGTGATGTTCCTTTAGCAGGAGACCGTTTTATGGCATTCCCTACTGAAAAACAAGCACGTGAAATTGCTGAAAAACGTCAACTCAAACGTACTCAAGAAGAAAGAAGTCAATCTCAAGTTGTTAATTTAGATAACTTATACGATAAAATTAATGAAGGACAACTTGCTCAAATTAATTTACTTATTAAAGCTGATAGTGCTGGTACTGCAGAAGCTATTAAATCTTCACTTGAAAAATTAAACAATGATCAAGTTAAGATTAATATTATTCGTGCTGCAGCTGGTGCAATCACTGAAAGTGATATCTTACTTGCAACTGCAAGTGGTGCTATTATTTATGGATTTAATGTTAGACCAAGTGCAATTGTTAGAAAGAAAGCTGAAGAAGAAAAGATTGAAATCAGATTACATAGAATTATTTATGCTTTAATTGAAGAAGTTGAAGACGCAATTAAAGGTAAAATTAAGAAAGAAGAAGTCGAAAAAGTTCTTGGACAAGCTGAAGTTAGAAATGTCTTTAAAGTTTCTAAAGTTGGTGCTATTGCAGGATGTATGGTTGTTGATGGATTAATCAAAAATACTGCTAAATGTCGTGTAATTAGAGATGGTGTTATTATCTATGAAGGTGAACTTGATTCATTAAAGAGATTTAAAGATGACGCTAAAGAAGTTAAACAAGGCTTTGAATGTGGTATTAAGATTGCTAATTTCAATGATGTCCATGAAGGTGACTTAATTGAAGCATACGAAATGGTTGAAGGAAATGAGTAATAATAACGAAAGATTAATTGCTGATATCCAAAAAGCAATTAGAGAAATTGTTCAATACGAAATTAAAAATGAAACTATTGGATTTTTAACTATTACTGATGTTAAAGTTTCTAGTGATAGAAGCTACGCAAAAGTTTATGTATCTTTCTTCAATAATGGTGAGAAAAACATTGAAAAATTAAATAAATTAAAAGGATATGTTAGATCATCACTTGCAAAAAAGATTCATACTAGAAGAATTCCAGAAGTAAGTTTCGTTCTTGATGATACATTCTTTAAAGCTCAAAGAGTTGAAGAAGCTATTCAAAAAGACGAAGAAGATATTGAAAATATGAAAAAATAAGAAGAAGACCAAAAAATTTGGTCTTTTTTCTTAACATTAAGGGGAGTTATTTGTATAATTTAAATCTATGGAAAAAATATATATTAAATCTTTAAATGATGTTAAAGAATTAGAACCTCAAAGTAGTTTGATATTAGGAAATTTTGATGGAGTCCATATTGGACACGCTCAACTTATTTCTTTTGCACGTCAAAACACTAAAGGCAAACTTGGAATTTTAACTTTTTCAAAATCTTTAAAAAGAGAAGGCAATTATTTAACTAATATTGATGATAAAATTGAATATTTAGAAGAATTAGGTGTAGATTTTATTGTTATTTTAGACGCTAATGAAGAATTAAAAGAAACAAATTACAAAGATTTTGTAGAAAATTATTTAAAGAAGCTAAAAGCGTATAAAATATTCTGTGGACCAGATTTTAAATATGGTTACAAAGCACAAGGAGATGTTTGCTATTTAAAAAATGTATTCCCAAATCTTTGTGTATTAAATTTTGTTTTAGATCATAAAGGTGATAAGATTGCATCTACTATTATTCGAAAACAAATCGAAGAAGGAGATGTTAAAGAAGCTAATAGACATTTAGGACATAAATATAGAATTAAAGGAAAAGTTATTAAAGGTAAAGGAATTGGTAAAGAACTTGGATTCCCAACTGCTAATATTCAACTAGATTTTAACTATTGCTTACCTAAAAATGGAGTTTATTTAACTTATATTAAAATTGATGATAAAATTTATGAATCTTTAACAAATGTTGGAGTAAGTCCAACTATTAAAGATGATGGAAAAATTACTATTGAAACATATATCTTTGATTTCCATTCTTCAATTTATGATAAACAAGTTAAAGTATATTTTATTGATAAAATTAGAAATGAATATAAATTTGATAGTGTTAAATCTTTAGTAGAACAAATGGAAGTTGATTTAAAAGAAGCATATTCATACTTTGATAATCTCAAAACCCATTAATTTCTTATTGATTTATATTTGAGTTTTATATATAATATTTAGGCATTTGTAACGATGTTTTTGGATTTATGCACCTAAAACGCTGTTATAAACAAGAAGGAGAAAAATTATGGCATTAGCAAAATCAACAAAAGCTGAATTAGTTAAAGAATTCGGTAAAAACGAAAAAGATACAGGTAGTATCGAAGTTCAAGTTGCTTTATTAACAAATTCAATTAAGCACTTAACAAATCATTTAAAAACAAATGATAAAGATCACACAGCAAGAAGAAGTTTACTTTTACAAGTTGGTAAAAGAAAATCATTACTCGCTTACTTAGAAAGAACTGATCGTGATGCTTACATTAAATTAATTGCAAAATTAGGTTTACGTAAGTAATTAAATAAAATTAAAATTTTAAAAATGATGCTTAAAATAGGCATCATTTTTTTATATAATATTAAAGTTATGAATAAAACTATAGAAATTGCAAAAAAATATAAAAAACAGATTATTTTAGGGCCTCTTTTTAAGATTATTGAGGTCATTTTTGAACTTATGATGCCTTTACTTATGAAATACATCATTGATACTGGATATAACGAAGCAGTTTTAACTCAAGATTACACTAAAATCATTGTTCCAGGTTGTTTAATTATCCTTCTTTGTATTTTAGGATTCTGTTCAACACTTGTTTGTCAATACTTTGCATCAATTGCGTCTCAAGGTTATGGAACTGATTTAAGAAATTTAATTTTTGAAAAAGTTAATAAGTTATCCTTAAGAGAAATTGAACTTTTTGGAAAAGGAAATATCTACAATTTAATTTCTAATGACGTTAATAAAATGCAAACTGCTTTAGCGATGATTATTAGACTTGTTGTAAGAGCACCAGCTTTAGTTATTGGATCTTTAATTATGTCTATTATTATTTCTCCAAAAGCTAGTTTAATCTTCCTTGGAGTTACAGTAATTTTATCTTTATTAATTTTATTTATTTTTAAATTTTCTAGTAAACAAATCTTAAAAGTCCAAGAAAAAATGGATAATATTACATCTTTAAATAACGATGATTTAAACGGAATTAGAGTTATTAAAGGATTTAATCATGAAGAATATGAAATTAATAAATTTAAGAAAGTTACTAATGAATATTTTAAAGAATCTAAAAAGAATACTTTATTAAATGCGTTAGTAAACCCTTTAACATTCTTAGTTATTGATATTGCTTGTGCTGGAGTTGTTTTACTTGGAAAAGTAGAAGTTAGTAATTCTAGTTTATCAACTGGAGATTTAATTTCTTTAATTGCATATTTAAATCAAATCTTACTTGCTTTAATTGTTATTTGTAATTTAGTTGTTATTTTTACTCGTGCATTTGCAAGTAAAAAAAGAATTGATAATTTCATTAATACAGAAAGTTCTATTAAAGAAAATGGTAGCGAAACAAAAGAAATCAATGTTAATGATTCAATTATTGAATTTAAAAATGCATCATTTACTTATAATAAAGGTGAAAATAACATTTTAAATGATTTAAATTTTGATATCAAAAAAGGTGAAACAGTTGGAATTATTGGATCAACTGGTAGTGGTAAATCTACTTTAATTAAGTTATTACTTAGATTCTTTGATACTACAACTGGAGAAATTTTATATAAAGGTGTTAATATTAAAGATTATTCTTTAAGTTCATTACGTAAAGAAATTGCTTTTGTACCTCAAAAAGTATCCTTAATTTCAGGAACTATTAAAGAAAATTTAATGATGGGTAAAAAAGACGCTACAGAAAATGATATTGAAATTGCTTTAAAAAGAGCAGAAGCAAGTGAATTTGTATCTAAACTTCCTTCTAAAGAAGAAACTATCCTTGTAGAAGGTGGTAAAAACTTATCAGGAGGTCAAAGACAAAGAATTGCAATTGCAAGAGCGTTAATTAAAGATAGTGAAGTAGTAGTTCTTGATGATTCAACAAGTGCACTTGATTATTTAACTGATAAAAATGTAAGACACAATATTAAAGAAATTAATGGAGTTACTACAATTATGGTTTCTCAACGTGCTACAAGTTTAATGAATTGTGATAAGATTATTGTTTTAAGTAAAGGTAAGATTGAATCTATTGGAAATAGTGATTATTTACTTGAAAATAGTAAAGTATTTAAAGAGATTTATGAATCTCAAAAGGGGGCTAAATAATTATGTTTAAACTTTTAAAGCCTTATATAAAAAAGAATTTAGGTTCTATTTTACTTGCATTATTAATTGTTATTATTAATGTAGGTGCAGTTACTTTAATTCCTTTCTTAATTGGAGAAGAAATTGATGAAATTGCAAAATATATAACTTCAATTAGTTCTAATTCATTAGCAAGTTTTACTTGGGTTAGATTTGAGACGTTATTAATCTATATTTTTGTATTAATTGTAGTTTTAGTAATTTGTCAGTACATTTTTGAGACATTACTTGGTATATTAAGTGAAAGAATTTCAATGGATTTACGTAATGAAGTATTCTCAAAAATTGTCCATTCTAATATTAATTTTGTTGATTCTAATAAACATGGTGATTTAATTTCACTTGTTATTAACGATATTGATAACGTTAATTTAGGTCTTCAAAGTGGTTTAAAACAATTCTATCAAGGTGTAATTCAAGTTATTATTACTCTTGTTGTTATGTTTGTTATTAACTGGATTTTAGGTTTAGTTGTTATTGTATTTACTCCTTTTGGATTTTTACTTTCATATATGGTTGCTAAAAAGAGTAAAAAATACTTTAGAAATCAAGCTAAAATTGTTGGTGAAAATAATGGTATTTTCCTTGAATTTATCAATAATATTGAAACAGTTAAAGCATTTGAATATGGAGATACTTTCTATTCAAAATATGAAAAGAAGAATGCTGAATTATATAAAGTTGGTCAAAAAGCTCAATTTATTGGTGCTTTAACTAATCCATCTACTAGATTAATTAATAATTCTATTTATGGAATTGTTGGAACACTTGGTGTTTTACTTGCTATTTTAGCAAAAGACAATAATGGAGTTATTTTAGGTGCTAATGCATCAATTGGTATTGTTTCAACATTCTTACAATATTCAAACCAATTTGCAAAACCATTTAATGAAATTTCTTCATGTATCAGTGAACTTCAAACTGCAAGTGCAAGTAGTGCTAGACTTTTAAAAATCATTAATTTAGATAAAGAAATTGATGAAGGAACAAAAGAAATCCCAGAAAAAATTGAAACTATTTCATTTAACCATGTTAAATTTGGATATGAAGAAAATCATATTATCTTAAAAGATGTTGATATTTCTATTAAAAATGGTCAAAAAGTTGCAATTGTTGGACCTACTGGATGTGGAAAAACAACTTTAATTAATCTTTTACTTAGATTCTATGATCCACTTGATGGAAGTATTAAAATCAATGATTTAGATTTAAAAGATATAAGCAAAAATAGTTTAAGAAGCTCATTTGGACTTGTTTTACAAGATTCTTGGATCTTTAAAGGAACTGTTTTAGAAAATATTACTTATAATTCAAAAGATAAATCACTTGAAAAAGCAAGAGAAGTTTGTGAAAGAGCTAATTGTTTATCATTTATTGAAAGATTACCTCAAGGATTTGATACAGTAATTAGTGAAGATAGTGGATTAAGTAGTGGTCAAAAACAATTAATTTCAATTGCTCGTGTTATGATGAGTGATCCAAAAATTATCGTTCTTGATGAAGCTACAAGTAATATTGATACAAGAACTGAATCAAAAATTATTAAATCACTTGAAAATTTAACAAAAGGAAGAACTTCATTTGTTATTGCACATAGATTAAATACTATCGTTAATAGTGATTTAATTTTAGTATTAAAAGATGGTGTCATCTATGAAGCTGGAAACCATGAAGAGTTACTTAAAAAGAATGGTTTCTATCATGATTTATTTTATGCTCAATTTGATCATTAATAAATTTGAAAAGAGTTAGTGAAATTTTGTATAATTAAATAGTTAAGTATTTAAGAAGGAAAAAGAATGAAAAGAGTATTTGAAAAAGATTTCTTTGGAAAGAAATTAGTTGTAGAAACAGGCGAAATCGCAAAACAAGCAGATGGAGCATGTTTAGTTCGTTTAAATGATACTGTTGTTTTATCAACAGTTTGTTGTAGTCAAGATCCAAAAGAAGGAGATTTCTTCCCTTTAACAGTTACATATGAAGAAAAACAATATGCAATCGGAAGAATTCCTGGAGGATTTTTAAGAAGAGAAGGAAGACCTGGAGAACACGCTACATTAACAGCACGTTTAATTGATCGTCCAATTAGACCTATGTTTAGTGATGGTTTCAGAAATGAAGTTCAAATTATCAATACTGTTATGTCAGTTGATTTAGATTCAACTCCTGAAATGACTGCAATGTTTGGATCTTCATTATGTCTTTCAATCAGTGATATTCCATTTGATGGACCTATTGCTGGAGTTTATGTTGGAAGAGTTAATGGTAAATTAATTATTAATCCAAGTGTAGAAGAAAGAAAAGTTAGTGATTTAAATTTAGCAGTTGCAGGTACAAAAGAAGCTATCAACATGGTTGAAGCAGGTGCTGCTGAATTAAGTGAAGATGAAATGCTTGATGCTATTATGTTTGGTCATGAAGCAATCAAAGAATTATGCTTATTCCAAGAAGAAATTGTTAAAGAAATTGGAAAAGCAAAAAGAGAAGTTAGCTTATACGCTCCAGATCCAGTTATTAAAGAAGATATCTATAATAGAATTGGTGAAAAAATGGTTAAAGCTATTTCTATTTTTGATAAACTTGAAAGACAAAATGCAATTGATGCATTAAAGAAAGAAATTATTGATGATTATGATGCAAGAGAATATCAAAATGATAAAGATCATAAATTATCAATGTTAATGGTTAATGATATTTTAGAAGGAATGGTTGCTAACGAAGTTAGAAGACTTATTACTGAAGAAAAAATTAGACCTGATGGAAGAAAAACAGATGAAATTCGTCCATTAGACGCTCAAGTTGATTTATTACCAAGAGTTCATGGTAGTGCAATGTTTACACGTGGACAAACTCAAGTTATTTCAACTTGTACATTAGGTATTAAAGATGATGAACAAATCTTAGAAAGTTTATCTCCAGAAGATAGCAAGAGATGGATGCATCATTATAATTTCCCACCTTTCTCAGTTGGTGAAATTGGAAGAACTGGAACTCCAGGAAGAAGAGAAATCGGACATGGTGCACTAGGTGAAAGAAGTTTATCTTACGTTTTACCAAGCGAAGAAGAATTCCCTTATACAATCCGTTGTGTTGCTGAAGTTTGTGAATCAAATGGTTCATCATCACAAGCATCAATTTGTGCTTCATGTATGGCATTAATGGCAGCTGGTGTCCCAATTAAAAGAATGGTAAGTGGAATTGCTATGGGTTTAATTACTTCAGGTCCACTTGATGGCAATCACCCATATACAATTTTAACTGATATCCAAGGTTTAGAAGATCACTTTGGTGATATGGATTTTAAAGTTAGTGGTACTGAAAAAGGTGTTACAGCTTTACAAATGGATATTAAAATTAAAGGTGTTACAAGAGAAATTTTACATGACGCTTTAATGCAAGCACATGGTGCTAGAGCAGAAATTAGAGCAGTTATGGAAAAAGCAATTAGCGAACCAAGAAAAGAATTATCACCATACGCTCCTAAATTTGCATCATTTGAAATTGATAAAACAAAGATTAAAGATGTTATTGGAAGTGGTGGAAAAGTCATTAATGATATTATTGAAAAATGTGATGGTGTCAAGATCGATATCGATGATGATGGACATGTTTCAATTTACCATATGAATAAAGAATCTATTGAAAAAGCAAAACAAATGGTTTTAGATATTGCTAGAGTTATTGAAATTGGAGAAATTTTTGAAGGTACAATTTCAAGAGTTGAAGAATATGGATGCTTTGTTTCATTATTTGGTGATAAAGAAGGACTTTGCCACGTTTCAACACTTGCAAATGGCTATGTAAAGAGTGCAAAAGATGTTGTAAGAGTTGGTGAAACTTTAAAAGTTAAAGTTATTGGATTTGACGATAAAGGCAAAATCAAACTTTCTCATAAAGAATTTGCTCCTAAACAAGAAGCAAAAGAAGGTTCTAAAGAAGAAGGCAAAGAAGATAAAAAGAAGAAAGGATTCTTTAGAAAGTAATGTTAAATTTAATTGCAAGTGATATTCATGGATCTAAGGGCAGCGCCCAAAAGATCCTTGAACTTGATAATAAATACAACTTTAAAAATATATATCTACTTGGAGATATTAATTATAATGGTGCAAGAAATGTACCACCAAGCGATTATTCTCCAATAGATGTATGTAAAATTTTAGGTAATCTTGTTAGCAAGATTACTTTTATATGTGGAAATTGTGATAGTAGAGTAGATGCTTTTGTTTTTAAAAAAGAATTTAAAGATATTATTACGTTTTCACTTAACGATTTTAAATTTTATTTAACTCATGGAGATTTAATCTCTAAAGATAATTTAAAATTAAATGATAAAGAAATTTTAATGTATGGACATACCCATATTTATGAATTAACTAAAGAAAATAATCATTATTTTATTAATCCTGGAAGTATTTCTTTGCCAAAAAATAATAATCCTAGAACATATATTATTTTTGATGATGAAAAAATGTCTTTTTCTTTATATAATATAGAAGACGAGTTAATTGAAGTATTAACACTTGAAAAATAGTTAATAATTAAGGAGTTTTATGGATAAAATTAAAGTTTTAGCTCTTGGAGGGCTAGATGAAGATGGTAAAGATCTTTATTGTATTGAAGTAAATGATGATATTTTTGTAATTGGTGCAGGATTTAAATACCCTACACGTACTACACCAGGTATTGATTTCGTTATTGCTGATTTTGATTACCTTAAACAAAATAAAGATAGAATTAAAGCATATATTTTACCAAAAGCTAAGAAAAATAGCTTTGGTGCACTTCCTTATATTTATAAAGAAGCACCAGCACCAATTTATTGTTCAATTCTTACTAGAAAGTTTTTAGTTGATTTTAGTGAAGAATATCATCAAGAAAATGATTATAAATTTAATTTAATTGAATTACCTTGCACAACAAAAATTAAAGGACATAACTTTATTTTCTTCTCAACTTGTGCATCAATGCCACATACTTTTGGTTTTGCATTACAAACTGATTTAGGAAATATCGTTTATAGTGGTGATTTTATTGTTGAATACAGTAATGAAAATTATTTTAAATTAGATTTAAATACTTTAGGTAAAATTGCTGAAAATCCAACACTTTTACTTTTAAGTGAATCTCAAAATTGTCAAAAGAGTGGTTATTGCTCACCTGCTCATAGAATTTATCCTCGTTTAATGAAGATTCTTCATGAAGCAACAGGAAGAGTATTTATCGCATTAAATAGTGATAATTTATACCATATTGATGAAGTTTTTAAAGCATGTAATGATAGTGATAAGAAAATTTTCTTATACGCTAAAGAATCTCAAGATGTTTATAAATTAAAAGATTTAAAAGATAGTGGTAGATTTAATCCTAAAAATATTTTAGAAAAGAGTGATTTAAATAGAGTTAAAGAATCCCAAATTGTAATCATCTTAATGGATGAAAACGAAAAGATTTATGAAAAAGTATCTATTCTTGCAAATAACGAGAATGAAAATACTGAAATTAGAATTACTCCAAATGATACATTCTATTTAGCAGCACCTCCTACAGATAATAGTGAAATTATTTGTACTTCAACTGTAGATGAATTATACAAAACAAATTGTAAAGTTTACTATGAAACAAGAAGTAGTTTAGCTAAAATGCATGCTTATGAAGAAGATTTAAAGATGCTTTTAAGCTTACTTAAACCAAAATACTATTTCCCAATTGAAGGATATTATGTTACTTTACTTGCAAATGCTAAAATGGCATATGAAATGGGAATTGGATTATCTCATAATAGTATTTTCTTACTTGATAATGGTCAAAGTTTAAATATTACAAGTCATGGTGCTAAAGTTGATTTTAACTATGAAAATAAAGTTAAAATTGGCGATTTAATGATCGATGGAATTGGAGTTGGTGATGTCGTTAATGAAATCATTACTCAAAGAAATAGACTTGGAGAAGATGGAGTAGTAGTTCTTGGATGTGCAATTTCTAAGAGTAAACGTCAAATTGTTGCAGGTCCTGATATTCAAATGAGAGGCTTCTTATTCTTAAAAGATAGAGACGCTGATAATATGAGTAAAGAAATTACTAAACAATTCATTCAAAGTGTTGATAATTGGATTGAAACTACAAAAACATTTGATTCAAATGAATTAACAAATAAAATTGTTTATCAACTTGAAAAATTATTATTAAAAAATAATAACAGAAACCCTGTTATTTTACCAAATATCTTGATTATAGATTAATTAGTAAATTATTAGTATTAAAATAGTAGAAAAATAAGATATTAAAATCTTATAAATTTTCTACTATTTTTTTATTTTTGTTAATGTAAAAATAAGTAAAAACACTTATAATATTATGTATGAACGAAAAGAATAATTTAGTTATAAAAGATGATAAATTAAATAAAGCATATGGAGTATTAATTTGCCTTTTTTCTATATATTTGTCGCTTAATTTAGCGAATACTTGGATTTATGATATTTTAATATATCCTGCTCGTGCAATAACATGGTTTTTAAGCTTCTTTTTTGGAAGCGTTTTTACGTATTTAATTTATCTTTTACTTTTTATTTCAGGACTTTATCTAATTTTTAAGAAAAATAAGAACACATTTGTATCAAAAGATAAAAAAATGTCATCATTATACGTTATTGGCATAATTTTATTATTTATTGGTGGAAGCATTGTAATTTGTAACTCAATGTGCAAAGGCTTTAATGATAATCAAACTACATACCTTACTTTTTCTAATTTTGGATCAATTTTAGTTAATAATGTTATTAAAACTCAAGAAGGATTAGT
>CAVGUB010000019.1:21575-26411 GCA_963632375.1 Phocaeicola dorei
AAAATGTATGTTGCTCCAAGCATTAATTTACTTGAAGATAGAAGATCTGAAGATGCTGAAGTTAAAAATGAACAATTAGCTCAAGAAAGAACTCAAATCTTAAATGAAACTTTAAAAGATTTAAACGTTAAAGCAATGGTTGTAAGTCATAAAATTGGTCCAAGTATTACTCGTTATGATATTCAAACTGCTAAAAATGAATCAATTAGAGGATTCGATAATAAACTTGATGATTTATCAATAAGACTTGGTGGTATTACTAATATTAGATTCTCTCCAGTTGTTAGAGGAAAAACAACTTCAGGTCTTGAAATTCCAAATGCTGAAACAACAATGGTTAATTTCAAAGATTGTTTAGTTGCACTTAATAAATTACCAAAGACAAAATCAACATCAATTGTTTTTGGTAAAGATATTAATAATGAAGCTTTAATTTGTGATTTACAAGAAATGCCTCACCTTTTAGTTAGTGGTACAACTGGTAGTGGTAAATCTATCTTTATTCACTCATTAATTATGACTTTAATCATGAGAAATTCTCCAAAACAATTAAAGTTATTATTAGTAGATCCAAAAAACGTTGAATTTACAAAATATAGAGAAATTCCTCATTTATTATGTCCTGTTATTACTCTTGAAAATCCAGATACTCCATATGAAGTTTTAAAGAAAATATGTGATATTATGGATGAAAGATACAAGATGTTTTCAAAATGCGATTGTTCTAAATTAAAAGAATATAACGAATGGGCTAGAAATAATGGACAAGAAGAACTTCCAATTATTGTAATTGTTATTGATGAATACGCTGATATGATTGATATGAATAAAAAAATCAGCGAACCTGTTGTTAGAATTGGTCAAAAAGCAAGAGCTGCTGGAATTCATATGATTGTTGCAACTCAACGTCCATCAGTTAACGTTATAAATGGGGTTATTAAAGCTAATATTCCAAGCCGTGTTGCTTTACTTTCTTCATCCTATGTTGATAGTAATACAATTTTAGATTCAGGTGGTGCTGAAAAGTTAATTGGTAATGGTGATATGCTTATTAAATGTGCAGTTTTAGATAACACCGGATTATTACGTTGTCAAGGAAGTTTCGTTAGTAATGGCGAAATTAAGGCAGTTTGTGATTATTTAAGAGCAAATTATAATCCAGATTACAATGATGAAATTGTTGATATTATTAATAAACCAATTGCAGAAGAACCAGCACTTGTTCAACAAGCAAAAGAATCAAGATATGGAAATGAAGAAGAAATGTATACTGAAATTAAAAATTATACAATGAGTGAAGATTACATTTCTATTAGTAAACTTCAATCAACATTTGGTCTTGGATTTGCAAGAGCAAGTAGATTCTTTAAACGTTTACAAAGTGAAGGTGTTGTTTCAAGCGATGCTGAAAAAAATAGTGCAAAAGGAAGTAAGGTTTTAATCCATAATTTTGATAGAACTATCAAAGAAAGTGGAGAAACTTTAGGAAGCATCGAACAAACAACTTTTGTTAAAAAATAATAAATTAAGGGGGCAAATATGCTTAATACATTTTTCTCAGGAAATTTAATTAATGAAAATACATGTAATGTATCAATATTTTCATCATTTTCAAAATCTGATAAAACACCTATTAAACTTGTTATAAATGGTACTAAATTCGTTGATTTAGAAATTAAAAAACAAGTTTTCTTAAATGGACTTTGTCTTTATACATGTTTTTATAAAGATGGGTTCGTTTTAGGTAACGATTATGATATTTACATTGAAAATTTTGGTTTAACTCCATTAAATATGGAAGCTGCTTATGATTTTATAGATTTTGATAAAAAATATTATTATCCTTATAACGATTTAGGTGTTACTTATTCAAAAGAAAAAACAACATTTAAAATTTGGGCTCCACTTGCAAGTAAAGTAGAACTTTACTTAAAAAAGACAATGGATGATAAAAAAAGCCTTGTTTTTGAGTTAGAAAGAGATGAATTTGGTGTTTATTTCATCACAGTTGATGGTGATTTAGATGGCTTTAGTTATAACTACAAAGTTAAAAACAATGGTATTGAAAAATTTACTACTGATCCATACGCAAAAGCAAGTAGTGCTAATGGAAAATATAATTTTGTTGTAGATTTTTCTAAAACTAAGATTGATTTAAAAGAAGAAAATCTTCCTTATTATCAAAATTATTCTAATGCAATTATCTATGAATTACATGTTAGAGATTTTTCAATGGATGAAAGTGTACCTTTTAAAAATAGAGGTAAATTCTTAGCATTTACTGAAACTGGACTTAAAACTAAAGGTGGAAATAAAGCAGGTATTGATTATTTAGAAGATTTAGGAATAACTCATGTTCAACTTTTACCAATTTATGATTACAAAACTGTTGATGAATTAAATCCTTTAAAATCTTATAACTGGGGTTATGATCCTCAACAATATTTTGTACCAGAAGGAAGTTACGCTTTAAATCCTGAAGATCCATATTCTAGAATCGTTGAATGCAAGCAAATGATTGCAGCGATTCATGAAAAAGGAATTAAAGTTAATATGGATGTTGTTTATAATCATGTTTATGATTATTTACAATCATCATTTGAAAGTGTAGTTCCAGGATATTATTTTAGAAAAAATTCTAATGGAACACTTTGTAATGGAAGTGGATGTGGAAATGATTTTGCAAGTAATAAACCAATGGTTAGAAAATTAATTGTTGATTGTTGCAAATTCTGGATTACAGAATATGGAATTGATGGATTAAGATTTGACTTAATGGGATTACTTGATGTTGAAACAATAAATCAAATTGTTAAAGTAGGTAAATCTATTAAAGATGATTTTATGGTTTATGGAGAAGGTTGGGATATGTCCACTAACTTAAATAGTGGTGATAAAGCTAGTATCCTTAATTCTTTTAAGATGCCTCAAGTTGCTTTCTTTAATGATACATTTAGAGATATTTGTAAAGGTCCAAATGGTGGAGATCAATTAAGAAGTGCAGGTTATTTAACTGGAAATACATCATTTATTGATGGATTTAAGTTTGTTTTCCTTTCTTCATCATTAGATTTTACATATCCAAAAAGATTTATTAATCCAAATCAATCTATTAATTATTGTGAATGTCACGATAATTTTACATTATTTGATAAAGTAAGTAGCATAATTGGTATTAATAAAACTGAAGAAATAAAATCTACAATTAACTTAATTAATGCTACTATTTTAATTTCTTTTGGTATACCTTTCTTCCATGCTGGTCAAGAATTCTGCCTTTCTAAAGAATATCGTGATAATACTTATAATGCAGGTGATAAATACAACATGATTCGATGGGATTTAGTTGATCAAAACAAAGATATGGTTAATTATTTTAAATCATTTATTCAATTAAGAAAGAAATTTACTGATTTTAAATTAGATAACTCTGATCAAATTGGAAAAATTAATTCATTTAAGAATTTGAACGATGGATTGCTTGAAATTTCATTAAAAATAAATGAACAAGATATTAAAATAATTATCAATCCTACAGGTAATTCATATACTTACGAAGCAGATGATTATTATCAAATTATTGCAAGTGAAGTAGGATTTATGGAGAATAGTTTCTTATTTTTAAGTGCATGTGTTTTAAAGCCACATTCAGTTTATATTTTAAAGAAACAAGAAAAATAAAATATGTTTAAATATATAAAAGTCGTTTGGAGAGCTTTACCTTCAATAATTCATGCTTATTTTAGTTGGATTATTCGTTATTCAAGACATCCTGAAAAATATCCTTTAGAAGTTAGATTTAAAAAAGTCCAAAAATTAATTATAAAAGTATTAAAAGCTTTTGATTTAAGAATCGAAAATGATGATTTAAAAGAATTCTATAAAACTTGTAAAAAAGATGAAAGTTATTTATTTGTTTGTAATCATCTTGGAGATTTAGATCCATTACTTTTTATAGCATGTGCTAAAAGACCAATTACTTTTGTTAGTAAAATTGAAAATGAAAAAGTAATATTAGTTGGAAGAATTATTAGGATTTTAAATGGCGATTTTATGGACCGCGATGATTTACGTCAAAGTCTTAAAGTCATGAAAAGTGTTGAAAATAAGTTAAAAAGTGATGTAATTTGTGATTATATGATTTTCCCTGAAGGAACAAGAAATAAAAATTACAAAAATGAAACATTACTTCCTTATCATCATGGAACATTTAGACCTGCTTTTAAAGCAAATAGAAATATTGCTATTTTTGGATCATTTGGAGCACAAAGAATATTATCTATAAAAGATGATCGTCCATATTATTATGTTCAAATTAAACTTGTAGAAGTTATTGATAAAGAAAGACTTACTAATACAAATACAGTTGATCTTGCAAATGAAGTAATGGATAAAACAAAAGTAGTTGTTGATAATTTAATGCAAATCGATTCAAGATTAATGTCTTAAACCTTTTGGATAATAATTTTTTAAAGAACCATTAACGTATTTAATGTAGCCTAAATTAATGTTTTTATATGAAACAATATAAAAATCATTAGTTAGGCTCATTTTTTTATTGATTTGAAGACCTTTTATGTAATCTAAAAATTCTTTTTCATCTAATTCAATTGAGTTTTGTGAATCAAAATAATGAGCCAAATTAAAAGAAGGAGTTAATAAATCGTTTTTACCAACTTCAAATAAATTAACACCATATCTAATTAAAGGAATTTTATTTAAATCAATATTTATATTTGATCCATAAATGAAATTATTGAAATTAAAATAGTATTTAAAATCCAAATTATATTTAGAAATTATATCTTTTTTTAATTTATAGGTATCTTTTCTTTC
>CAVGUB010000020.1:0-2036 GCA_963632375.1 Phocaeicola dorei
GTATCATCATATTGAGAAATGCTTAAATTCATAAAATCTCTTCTAGATTTAGGTGATTCTTTTAGTAATAAGACATCTTTTGGATAGAAATAAATAATTTTTATTAACTTAGTAAGATTAGAAATTTTATTTAAAAGATGATTATTCAATAATATCTTTTTAGAATTTTCTTTATATTCAATATCAATATTTTTATTTATATCATCAATTATGAATTTAGAATTAATTACAAACGAATTTTCATTTATTTTAATTAATGAATTATCATCTATTTTTCTAAAACTTCTTGCAATTGAAGTATAATAAATTCCTTCTACTAAATTTGTTTTTCCAGATCCATTTTTACCATAAATAATATTTATTTTAGGATCAAATTCACATTTTATATTTTTAAAATTACGGAAATTTGATAATTTTATTTCTTTAATTATCATTTTCTATTTCAAAAAGTAAATCATCAATAATTACTTTATCTCCAGGACGAAGTTTCTTTCCTCTTTGAGTTGTAGCTTCACCATTTACAATACATTTATGTGTCATAATGAATTCTTTTGCAAATGCTCCACTATCAATGATATTTTCAAATTTTAAGAATTGACCAAGAGTGATAAATTCTGATGTGATTTTAACTTTTTTAATTTTCTCTAAATTCATAAAAATACTCCTTTATTATTATATAATAAAGGAGATAAAATTTAAAGAGTTATAAGGCATTTTAAGCGACTTTTTTGAATTTTCTATATTATATACTATTTTTAGTATTTTGTCTTTCTATTCGCTTAATTTCCTTATTTATTTTGAAATATAATAATTTTTATAAAAAAATTGATATCTAATTAAAGATACCAATTTTGTAGTTTTAATATGTTCTAACAGGTGTAATAAGTTGAATGATTGTGTCGTCATTTTTAGAAACAATCATAAAAGGCTTCATTTCACCTAAAAATTTAATAATAATTTCATCACTTTTTAATGCATTTATTGCTTGAGAAACAAATTCTACATTAAAAGAAATTTCAAGTCTTTCACCTTCAAAAGTAAAAAGTGATAAAGATTCACTAGCGTCCCCACTTTGTTGAGATTTTGATGAAATAATACATTCGTCTTGAGTTAAAGTTAATTTAACAATATTTTCTTTTTCTGCAGAGAAAATTGCAGCTCTTTCACATGCTTTAATAAATTCAACTCCATTAACTTCTAAAGAATAATAGAAACTAGTAGGAATAATCTTTTTTGTGTCTGGATAATCTCCTTTCATAACTGAAGTTAAAACATATGAATCTTTGAATTTGAATAAACAATTATTGCTTGATACAAAGAATTCAATCAATTCTTCATCACTAGCACTTCTTAAAGCTTCATTTAAAAGTTTTGAAGGAATGTTACATTGGAAATTTTCAATTCCTTCATAATTAATTTCTTTTCTTGCAAGTCTTGCTCCATCAGTTGCAGTAATTACTAATTTATCATCTTTTCCTTCAATATGAACTGTTTTAAGTAAAGGTTTACTATCTTTAATCATTGCAGCAAAAGATACTTGATTACATGATTCAATAAATTGATTTTTCTTAATAATTACTCTAATTCCATTTTCATCAAAAGAAATATCAGGATATTCTGTTGCTCTAATAACATTAATATTATAAACAGATTTATCATTAATAATTTTAGCAATAGTATCGTCTTCAACACTGAAATAAATTTCTTTACTATCTAATTTTTTAACAATTTCAGTAATAACTTTAGCGTTAATTAAAATTGATCCTGGAATAATATCTCTAAAAAATTCTTTATCATTTTTAAATCTATCAATAACGACTTTTGTAGAACATTCTCCATTTGATGAAATAATAAATAATTTTTCATTTGTTATTTCAAGTTTGATATTTGTTAAAATTGCATTAACTTCTTTTCCTGTAATTAATCTTGATGCATTTACTAATGCATTTAAGAATATATTTCTTTCTATTGTAAATTTCATAATATTACCTCTTAAATATTTTACTAAACTAAATATATAAATAATAATTTTATTT
>CAVGUB010000021.1:0-2372 GCA_963632375.1 Phocaeicola dorei
GAGTTCACAAAAATAATTACAATTGGTATTATATTTTTTGTAACAATTTTATTAACATCTTTCCAAAAATCAATCAGTTTAAATTTCTTACTATTCCATTTCTTTGCATTTTTATTTTTAAATGATTCATTAGATAAATTGTTTATTTATTTTTTAGATATAAAAGATAATAAATATTATTTAAATTTACGTCGATATTATGACAATAATTATTAATTATTAAATGCAATAATGATATAATAAATGTATATGGAATTATACATTGATAACACAACAACTCATGAACTTAAAAGTTATGAAAAGTTATATGAGCATTTATTTTTAAAGACTTTAAAAACATTAGAATTGGATGAAAATTACATAATGTCTGTAACTTTCGTTGATACTCCAAGGATTCATGAAATAAATAAAGAATATAGAAATATTGATCGTCCTACAGATGTAATTAGTTTTGCATTTATGGATGATATAAACGAGCAAAATATCGTTGGAGATTTTCCAAAAGATTTGGGTGAAATTTATATTTGCTATGATGTAGCTGATGAAAATCGTAAAAATTATAACAATTCAATCGAAAGAGAATTAAGTTTCCTTTTTGTACATGGTTTATTGCATTTACTTGGATATGATCATATGGAAAAAGAAGATGAGATTGAGATGTTTGGATTACAAGATAAAATTTTAGATGGGGAGGATCTTCAATCATGGATAAAATAGAATTAGTAAAAAAAGCAATTGAAGCAAGAAACAATGCTTATGCACCTTATTCAAAATTCAAAGTTGGTGCTGCTTTAGTTACAAAAAGTGGAGAAGTTTATATTGGCGCAAATATGGAAAATGCTTCTTATGGATTAACATGTTGTGCTGAAAGAAATTGTATTTTTGGTGCATATTCTAGAGGTGTTAAAAAAGAAGATATTGTTGCTTTAGCAGTTGTTGGTGATACTGAAAGACCTTGTTCTCCATGTGGAGCTTGTAGACAAGTTATTTCTGAAATGGTTCCACTTGATTGTAAGATTTATTTAGGAAATCTTAAATTAGATATTTTAGAAACAAGCGTTAAGGAATTATTACCTTACGCATTTGATTCAAGTGAGTTATAAAAATGAAGAGTGGATTTGTTACTATTTTAGGGAAACCAAATGTTGGGAAATCAACATTATTAAATGCAATTATTGGTAAAAAGATTTCAATTATTACTAATAAAAGTCAAACAACTAGAGATGCAATTCAAGGTATTTATAACGATGATGATTCTCAAATTATTTTCGTTGATACTCCAGGTCTTCATAAACCTAATTCTGAATTAGATCGTAAAATGGATAAACAAACTTATACAAATTTAAGAAGTAATGATTTATCTGTTTTAGTAGTTGATGCTAGTAGAAAACCAAATGAAGAAGATGAATTTATCTTTAATTGTGTAAGAATTGAAACTCCTTTACTTGTAGTTTTTAATAAAATTGATTTAACTAATGTTGAATTAATTACTAAATTAAAAGAAATTTATAAAGAAAAATTCCCTAATGCAAAATTTATTGAAATTGTTGCTACAGAATCTTTTAATTTAGATACATTAATAAAAGAAATTAAAGAATTATTACCTGAAGGACCACAATATTACGACACAAAAACTATTACAAATCGTGATTTTAAGTTTATGGTTCAAGAAATTATTCGTGAGAAAATGCTTTTACTTTTAAAAGAAGAAGTTCCTCATAGTTGTGCAGTTTTATGTGATGATATTAATTTTTATAAAGAAAAAAATATTTACGCAAAAATTGTCGTTGAAAAAGATGGTCAAAAAGGAATTGTTATTGGAAAACAAGGAAAAATGATCAAAAAAATTGGTATTTTAGCAAGAAAAGATATCGAAGAACTTGTTGGACATAACGTTAATTTAGAATTATTTGTTCAAGTTGTTAAAGATTGGAGAAATAGTGCTAGTTTCTTAACAAAAATTGGCTTAAATGATGACTAATTATAAAGGTTATTTATTAAATTGTACAAAATATCGCGATTTCGATTTAATTTGTGAATTTTTAACTGAAGAAGGTTTAATCACTTTTATTAATCGAGGTGCATTAAAGCAAAATTCTAAATTAAATTGCAATATTTATAGATTATGTTATTTGGAGATTGAATTATATAAAGGAAATCAAAAATATTATATGATTCGAAATTTAAATCTAATTAAATCTACAAATATAAATGATGTTAATTTAGAAAATGTCGCTTTTTATAATTTCTTAACAGAAATAACGACGATATTTTGTAAAAATAATTCATTTACTATTAATTTATATGAAGATTTTAAAAATGTATTAGATTCGATATATTTAAATGTTAATAAATATTTCTATATATTACTT
>CAVGUB010000022.1:0-15176 GCA_963632375.1 Phocaeicola dorei
CCTTTATATTTAATTTTTATATTTTTAAATATTGAATATTATTCTTTAGTTTATTTTTTATTATATCCATTTATTTATTCTTTAATTATCCTTACTCATTCCTTAATAAAAAGGTTTAAAAATAATTAAATATTATTTAAAATTATATGTATGAAAGCATTCTTTGTAACACTTGGAAAAGGTATTTTATATTTTATTCTTTTTCCATTTGCATTAATTTTTATATCTATTTTTGGAGTATATCTCTTCTTTTTAAATATATTCACTTTTTTTGGTGAGTTCAAAAAGAAAAATTCAATGAAAAAATACGTAAGTGAATTAGATGAAAAAGCGATGAATATTTTAAAAGGAAATAAATATGTAGAAGAAAGTGCTCCTCAACAAATTTCATCTAATGTTACAAATAACAATATTGTAATTACAAATAAAGAAGATTTAATGAATCTTGTTAGAGAATTAAAACAAGAAGAAAAAGTTAATGAAATTCCTCAAAATGATCCAAAACTCATTACAGATGAATCTACAAATTGTGTTATTGAAGAAAAACCTCTTGTTGTTAGAGGTGAAAACGTTAAAAGGGTTAAATAATTATGAATATATTATTAGCGATTAAATATTTAAATGCTTCTTGGAAAGATGTTTCTTGGAAAGTAATCTTAGTTATTTTCCTTGTAGTTATTATTTTCTTTGTTTTAGTGGGATTAATTGGAAAATTAATTGAAATTATTATGACTAAACAAGGTAAAGGTGTTGATCATGATATGGCAAACCTTGTTATGTCAAAAGTAATTGATAATAAAAAAGATTTTAAAAAGATTGCAATTTATAAAAGTAGAGTTAGATTCTTAAAAGCCTCAATTTATCCTCTTATTATTTTATTTATTGCATTTCTTACTTGGATAATTTATGCATGTTCTATTAAAAATTTCTCTCAATCAATTTTTAATAGAGAAACAGGAATAATGTCACTTTTCTATGAACTTGATTTTTCTTCAATTGAATATTATCCTCCATTTGGAATTGCATGGAATAAATTAGTATGGATTAAACCAACTCCATTTACAGACGCAAGAATTACAAATTATTTTATATTTTTCTTCTTAGTAACTGGATTAATTTGGTATTTAGTAGTAACTCAAGCATATGTAGCAAGACTTTTTAGGATTAATAAATTATCAAAAACAATTTATTCAGTTAATTTAGATAATGTTGATTTACAAACTTTCTATTCAAATAAAATAAAAAATGTAGAAGAAAATAGTACTTCTACACCTCAAAATAATTAAATTTCTTCAAAAAATGAGTAAACTTCAGGTTTACTCATTTTTTTGGATTATTTTTGTATGATAATAATTTATTTTTACTTCCCCTTCTTCTTTTAATGAATATCCATAAAACCCTAATTTTGTTCCTATCCATTTTCCTTCTTTAGCATACGAATTTTTAATAAACATTTCATCATTAATTTTTAAAGAATAAACTAAATCATAAATATTTTTATTCCTAAATTTGCCATTAATTTTTATGATTTTATTATCTAGTTTAGTTTCTTTTATTATTTTATCTTTTTTGCCTAATTCACCTTTAATTAATCTACAATATATTTCGTTATTTTCTTTAAAAAACTCAATACATTTATAAGTTATTCCAAAGACAATAAATCCAAAATGGTTATAATTATGCATATTTTCTAAGTTAAATTCAGTTTCAATATCGAAATTTAATCCAGGAATTTTTGTTAAAATCATGTATGGTAATAAATTAATCTCATTATTAAATGAAATATTTTTAAATTTGAAAAATAATCCTTTATTAAAATAATAAAAATCATCAATATTTGTAGGTTTTTGCCACATAAAAGATAATTTATCATCTTTAAAATCATCACTTATTTGAATTTTATAATTAGTTTTTAAATTAACTTGGCATTCACCATTACTAACTGGAGTTCCAGGAAGTAATTCATCATTAATATTTCCAATAATTGGCCAATCATTAATCCATCTAACAGGTTCTAAATGTAAAATTCTTCCATAAGATCTTTTATCTTGAAAATGAATAAAAACATCTTCATCATTATTTAAATCAATCAACGCACCTTGATGAGGTCCATTAATTAAAGTGTCTCCTTGATAAAGAATAATTTTAGATTCATAAGGTCCAAAGATATTTTTACTTCTTAAAGCAACTTGCCATCCTGATTTCACACTTCCTGCAGGTGCTAAAATATAAAAATAATCATTTCTTTTATAAAATTTAGGCCCTTCAATTGTGGGATTGTTATTATGCCCATCATAAATTATCTGGTATTCTCCAATAGTTTTAGATAAATCAGGACTAACTTCAATTAAAGCAAGTAAAGAATTAAATCCAATTCTACTTTTTACAAAAGAAAATACTAAATAAGCTTTATCATTTATCCAAATTGGACAAGGATCTTCATAGCCTTTTCCTTCAATTAATAAATTAGGTGTACTCCAAGGTCCTAAAATATTTTTTGAATGAATTTCAAAAATACCTTCATCTGGCATTGGAAAAACAATATAAAATAAATTGTTATGATATCTAATTGATGGTGCCCAAACTCCTTCTCCATGTTTTACTTCATCAAATTTAGAAGGTAATTTATTTAAAGCATATCCTAAATATTCCCATTCCACTAAATTTTTAGAATGTAAAATTGGAATTCCAGGAACTTGATTAAAACTAGATGCAATTAGATAAAATTCATCATTTACTCTAATAACATCAGGATCAGAAAAATCTAAATGAATAATAGGGTTTTTATATTTCATAAATTCTCCAAAAAGAAAAAGCATTACAAATTAATGCAACGCTTAAAATTTTAATTAATGAAAATTACAATAATTAAATAAATAATATAGATAAAAAGTACACCAGAAAAAATACAAACCCCAATAAATTTACCTTTATTTTTAGGATTTACAATTTCTTCTTCCTCAATAGTATTAATTTCTACTGTTTTATTGTTAGTACGATATTTCTTTTCTTCCATATTAATATTTTAAACTACCATAAGTTCTTGGGAAAGGTTCAGTATCACGAATATTGTTAATTCCTGTAATATACATAATTAATCTATCAAATCCTAAACCAAAACCACTATGGATACATCCTCCATATTTTCTTAAATTTAAATACCATTCAAGACCTTTATCATTTCCAAGTTCTTCCATTTTAGCTTTTAATAATTCATAGTTTTCTTCTCTTTGAGATCCACCACAAATTTCACCAACTCCTGGAACAAGTAAATCACATGCTGCAACAGTCTTATTATCTGGATTAAGTTTCATATAGAATGACTTAATTTCTTTTGGATAATTAATTAAGAAAACTGGTCCTTTAACAACTTGTTCGGTAATATAACGTTCATGTTCACTTTGTAAATCAGTACCCCAATGAATATCTTTATATTCAAATTTATGACCTGCTTCTTGAGCTTTAATTAAAATTTCAATAGCTTCAGTATAAGTCATACGTTTAAATTCACTATTTAAAACATGATGTAATTTATCAAGTAATCCTGGTTCAATGAATTTATCAAAGAAATTCATTTCATCTTTACAATTTTCTAAAACATATCCAATGATATATTTTAAGAAACTTTCCATTAATTCCATATCATCTTCTAAATCTGCAAAAGCAATTTCTGGTTCAATCATCCAGAATTCACATGCATGTCTATTTGTAGAAGATTCTTCTGCTCTAAATGTAGGACCAAATGTATAAACATCTCTAAAAGCAAGTGCAAATGATTCAACATGTAATTGTCCTGAAACTGTTAAACATGCATTTGCATTAAAGAAATCATTAGGATTTTTTAAATCAGCAACAACTCTAAATGATTGACCTGCACCTTCAGCATCATTTGCAGTAATAATTGGAGTATGAACATACATAAAATCTCTTTCTTGGAAATATTTATGAATTGCATAAGCTAAAGCATTTCTAACTCTATAAACAGCACTAAAAGTATTTGCTCTTGGTCTTAAATAAGCAATATCTCTTAAAAATTCAAAACTATGTTTTTTCTTTTGTAAAGGATAATCTTCTGCGACATCTCCAAGTAAACTTGCATCAACAACACTAATTTCAAATGGTTGCTTACTTCCTGGAGTTAATTTAACTAAACCTTCAACTTTAATACTACTTGCGTATTTAAAATGTGAAATTTCATTAAATTTTTCTAAATTTGATTCATATACTAATTGAATATTTTTAAAATGAGTACCATCATTAAATTCAATAAATCCAACATTAGATGAATTTCTATTACCTCTAACCCAACCTTCTAAAACAACTTTTTCACCATCTTTTAAGGTTTTGTTATCATTTTTTAAAAATAAACTTTTACATGTTACCATGATTCTTTCCATATATTTCTACCTCTTTTCTTTAAAATTTTATCATATTAAATAAAAATTACATTAATATTTTAAATAATCTTCAATTCTCCAAGAAGGATCTACTCCAAGGGATAAATCTGCAAAAACTTTCTTATCATATAAATATGATCCAATTTTCGCAATCATTGCAGCATTATCTGTAGTACACCAAATTGGGGGAATAATTACTTCAATATCAGTTTTTTCATAAGCTTTAGTAATTTCACTTCTTAAATAAGAATTTGCACTGACTCCACCTGCTAAAACAACTTGTTTGACATCATATTTTTGAGTAGCAAGTTTAACTTTATCAATAATTTCTTTAACTGCAACATCTTGGAATGATTTTGCAATATCTTCAATTTTATATTCTTCTTTATTTTGATCCATTTTATGAACTAAATTAATAACTGCAGATTTTAATCCAGAATATGAGAAATTTAAACTTCCATCATGAACTGGTTCTGGTAATTTATACTTATGTTCACCTACTTTTGCTAATTTATCAATTGCAACTCCTCCAGGATAAGGAAGACCTAAAACTCTAGCAACTTTATCAAAACTTTCACCAATTGCATCGTCCATTGTTTCACCAATAACTTCAAAATTAAGGTGTTCTTTCATATAAACAAGTTCAGTATTTCCACCACTTACAACAACTGCAAGACATGGAAATTTTAAAGGAGCAACATATTCATTAGCGTAAATATGGCCTCCTAAATGGTGAACTGGAATAAGTGGTTTATTATAAATTAACGCTAAAGTTTTTGCAGCTTGTAATCCAACATGTAATGCACCAATTAATCCAGGTCCACGAGTTACAGCAATTGCAGTTACATCTTCCATTTTAATTTTAGCAGTTTCTAAAGCTTCTTTTAAAACAACTCCAACATTTTCTAAATGTAAACGAGATGCAACTTCAGGCATAACTCCACCATATTTTTTATGTACTTCAATTTGAGTAGAAATAACATTTGCAATTAATTCATCATTTTTTAAAATTGCAATTGCTGTTTCATCACAACTTGATTCAATTCCTAAAATAATTTTATCCATTTTAAATACCTCTTACCATGTAGATTGCGTCTTCTCCATCTTTATAATATTTTTCTTTAATAGTTATTTTTTCATAACCAAATTTCTTATAAAGTTTAATGGCGTTTTCGTTACTAGTTCTAACTTCTAAAGTTGAAAATAAAACTTCATTTTCTTTTAAATCTTCAATCATTTTTTGAAGAAGTAAACTAGCAAGACCTTGAGCACGGTATTCTTTTTTAATAATAATCTTAAAAATAGTAGATGAATCAAAAGTAATCCAATAATCTAAATATCCAACGATTTTAGAATTATCTCTTACTACTAAAATTTTAGAAACTGGGTTTTCATGAACTTCATAATCTAAATCTTTTTCTTCTAAAATTTCTTTATCATCATCTTTTTCTACTTCATATAAAGAAGATGTATCTCCTTTAAAAAAAGATATCTCCATATTAATCCTTTAAATAAAGTGCTTTTAAAGATAAAACATCTTCTACTTTATTTTCTTCACTCTTTAAATAAAGCATTGTGTTAATAGTGTCACTAACTTCACTATTTAAATTTAAATAACTAACTTCTCCACATACTTTGTATGTTGGGTTATCATTAATAATTTTTAAAACTTCATCGTTAGTTAAAACTCTATCACTTAATAAACATTCTTTATTTTTATAAATTCCAATATAACTTCTAGAACTTCTAGCATTCATTAAACAAATACTTGTTTCATCTCTTTTTTCTAAAATTTGAAGGGATGATAACTTATAAAGAGGGATATTTAAAGATAATGAATAGATTTTTGCAATTGTTAATGCAATTCTTAAACCTGTATAACTTCCTGGTCCATAACTTACTACTACTTCATTAATACTTTTAGGATCAACATTATTTCTTTTAAATATCTTATCAATTTCACTTACCATGAATTCACTTTGTTTTTGCCAAGCATTATATCTAATTTCATCAATTAAAGTATTATCTTTTGCAAGACCTACAATTAATTCAACATTTGAACTATCTAATAATAATGTATACATACTATTTACCTTCTAATTCTTTCATTAAATCATTAAATTTAGGATTATTTGATTCAATATTAAATTCTCTTTTTAAATCTCCTAAATCTTTAATCTCAATATTTAAACTATCTGAAGGAATAAATTCAGGAATATAAATACTCCATTCAATTAAGCATACTCCATCCCCTTCAATAACTTCTTCAAGTCCAATATTTAAATTATCTGGATTAACATCTTCTAATCTATAAGCGTCAATATGGTAAAGAGGGATATTATTATTCATATAACATTTTAAAATATTAAAAGTAGGAGAATTAATCTCTTCTTTAATTCCAATTTCTTTACCAAATGCTTTAGTAAATGTAGTTTTTCCTGCACCTAAATCTCCATTTAAAGTAATTACCATTCCTTTAAATACATATTTAGAAATTATATGTGCTATTTCTTTAGTGTCTTCTAAACTATTAGAATAAACTTTAATCTTCATTCTTTTTACCCGTTTCATCTAGAAACTTTTTATAATATTCTTCAATTTTTGAATCAATAAATGGGAATTCTTTATTTTCCATCATCTTTTTAATTGATCCAATATTGTATTTTAAAATAGTATCAATATCATCACCATAACCATATTTTTTACGATGATATCCATATTCTTTTACATCAATTAATCTAATTTTATCATTTGGATAAAATTTTAAATCTAAATCATAATCTATATATTTTATAAATCCTTGATCTAAAACATAAGGGGATGCTAAATTAACGTAATATGTAATTCCACCTTTTTTAAACATTGAAATTATATTCATCCACTTATTTTTAAAATAAATCATAACTGCAGGTTCTTTGGTGTACCACACTCTAAAATCATGTTCAATAACTTTAGTACGTTTACTTGCAACTACAACATATTCATCTGTTTCTTCTACAACATAAACACTATCCCAGATTCTATGCATCCTTCCATCATGTTTATATCCTTGTACTTCAATCCATTTTTTCTCTAATGACATATTAATACCTCAATAAATAATTAAAGAAAAAACTAATTAAATTCTTTTACAATTGCTAATAACCTTTCAATATCTAACTTTTCTTTAGAAATTCTTTCTAAATCTAAATCTTTATCAATTGGAGCATTCATATATTCATCAATATAATCAATTCCAATAGATAGTTCATTTTCGTGAATTGAAACAATAACATCAATAACTGGATCTTTAATCTTAAAAGCTTTAATTAATCCAATAACTTTAGATGTTAAAACTTCACTATATTCATCATCATTAGAATAAATAACGTATTTTTCATTACCTTCTTTTAATTCTAAATTTTGAATATTATCAATTGGTTGTGATAATTCTTTACCTTTAAGTTGGAATAAAATTGTAGTAGGTTTTTCATACTTAATAGGACATACAAAAAATTTACCTAAAAATTTTGGAGATGTTCTATTTTTAATTAAAACACATCCAGCAGTTTCACTGATTGCACAATCTTTTTTATTATATTTAAATTTAACACCAAATCTACTTCTAACAGTTTTAATATCTTTATAAAATTTAGCATTAATAAATGATTCTTTATTTTCAAATTTACCACTAGCTTCAACATTACTAATTCCTGGAATATTGAAAACTAATTGAGCTTTCTTTTCATAATAAAAATCAGCATATTTTGTAGCAGCAGCACCAACTTTACTTTTTTGAACTTTAGAAATAACAATTGAAATTACAAATCCAATAACAATTAATCCAAATCCAATATAACTTACCCATTGATTTGTAGTATTTTTAACAAATGTTGCACATAAAATGAAACCTGCAATCATAAAAATTAAGAATACACCAGTACCAATAAGTCCAATCATTCTCCATTTCTTTTGAACTTTTAAAAATTCATCTTTTTCAGCATTAATAGCACTAACAATATCTTTAGCGTCATTATCATCAATTAAAGGTACAATTTCTTCTACCTCTTCTTCATTTTCATCACTTTGTATGATGCCATTTTCTTCTTCTAACGGTTTAACAACCTTCTTTTCTTCCTTTTTAAATCCCATAATATTAAATTCTCCATAATTCGCATTTATATTATACTTTATTTCAAAATTAAATAGTATCTAAATAGCAAAAAAGAACGAACATATTAGTAATTTCGTTCTTTCTCATTTAACTTATTTATTAATTTTAGATTTTAAATATTCAAAGAAATCTTCTTTGAATTCTTCTCTTTCAAGTGCAAAATCTACAATTGCTTTTAAATATCCTAACTTATCTCCACAATCATATCTTTTACCTTCATATGATTTGTAATAAACATCTTGATCTTTAATTGCAAGTCCAATTGCGTCAGTAAGTTGGATTTCTCCTCCCTTTCCAACAGGTGTTTTTTCTAAATAATCAAAAATATCTTTAGTAAATACCCATTTACCTAAACTTGCAAGATTACTTGGAGCTTCTTCAAACTTTGGTTTTTCAATAATATCTTTAAGTAACACTAAATCATCACGAACAAAAGTTTTAGGATTCATACATCCATATTTTGAAATATCTTTTCCTTCAATTTTTTGTCCACCAACAATAATTGATCCATTAGTTTCTTTAAATGCTTCAATTAATTGTTTTAAAGGAGCATCTTTTTTATAAGTATTAACATCATCTCCACAACAAACAACAAAATTATTATCTTTAATAATTTCTTTAGCTTGTAAAACAGCGTGTCCTAATCCTAATAATTCTTTTTGATAAACAAAATGATAAGTAGCTTTAGTTTGAATTTTTCTTAATTCATCAACGTATTCAGTTTTACCTTTAGATAATAAATCATCTTCTAATTCTTTATTAGGAGTGTAGTATTTAATTAAATCATCCTTTCCTTCACTAATAATAAAGACTATATTTGTAATTCCACTATCAACACATTCATCAACAATATAATCAACACTTGGTCGATCAATAATATTTAACATTTCTTTACTGCTTCCTTTTGTGATAGGCAAAAATCTTGTACCTCTACCAGCACAAGGAATAACAGCATAATTAACTTCTAAACTTTTCATAACTATATTATAGCAAATAAAAATAGTATTAAAAGTTTAAAAAAGGACCTGCTTTGTATAGCAAGCCCAAATTTTAAACTATTTTATTATAAATCAACGTTGTGATATACGTTTTGGACGTCTTCACAATCATCTAATTGATCTAATAATTCTTTAAATTTAGTTAATTGTTCACCTTCTAATGTAATCTTATCATTAGCAAGCATTGTAATTTCAGCAGCTTCGTAATCTTCAACGCCTAAACCTTTTAAAGCTTCTTTAGCTTTATTAAAGTCACTTGGAGTTACGATAACTTCAACGATACCATCTTCATTTGAAATTTCTTTAACATCAACTTCACCTAAAATTAATGCTTCTTCGAGTTCTTCTTCTTTTCCTGCGAATTTGAAATCTAAAACTCCAACGTGTTCAAAGTTATAAGCAACAGAACTTAATTGTCCACCTTTTTTAGTAATAATTGTTCTAACATTAACTAAAGCTCTGTTTGAGTTATCACTTAATGTATCAACAATTAATAAACTTCCAGCAGGTCCTAAAGCTTCATATCTACCTTCGATATAGCTTGTTGCGTCTCCACCTTGAGCTTTTTTAATAGCACGGTCGATAACGTCTTTTGGACAGCTCTTTCTGTATTTTTCAATTGCACTTCTTAATGCTAAGTTACTATTAGGATCAGGTACGCCTCTTTTTGCAGCCATATAAATTTCTTTTGAGGCACGCATATAAATTGCACTTTTCTTTTTTGCAGTAGCAGCCATAGAAGCAGCTCTGACTTCGAAATGTCTTCCCATAGTAATCTCCTTTAATAACTTAAATATTTTACTACTTATAAAATAAGTTATTCAATAATTTTATTAGATAATTATCAAATTTATTTTAATTTTTTATGTTTATTAAAAACAATTTTTGTTAAATATAGTCCTTTTGCGTCAATTTGAAAAGGAATAATATCTCTTTTTTCTTTATTTAAATAATCTTCTATTTCTTCTTTTGAGATTTTATCATCATTAAAAGCTAGGATCGTTCCTACTATCTTCCTTATCTCATAACGCATAAAACCATCACCTTTGAAGATAAATTTATATCCATTATTAGTTTTAACTAATTTTAAATCCATAATATTTCTATAAAAATTATCTTCATCAACTTCTTTGGAAGTAAAATTCTTGAAATCTTTATATCCAATAAATAGCTTTAAAATAGAATTAACTTTATCTTTATTAAATTTAGGATAATATAATTCGTAATTTCTTCTTAAAGGATCATATTCTTTATTATTTATATAATATTCATAAATTTTATACTTAACTTCAAATCTAGGCATAAAATCATTTTCGCATTTTGAAACTTCTTTAATATAAATATCTTTTGGGAGTAAACAATTAATAGAATATTTAAATTTAGATAAATCTTTTATATCTTTAATTGTATCAAATACTCCTACTTGGTGTGTTGCATGGACTCCTTTATCAGTTCTTCCTGCACTTAAAAGTTTAATTTCTTCAAAATTTAAAAGTTGTGATAAAGTATTTTCAATTTCTTCTTGTACACTTCTTTTATTTGGTTGCTTTTGATATCCATAAAAAGTACTTCCATCATAAGAAATGATTAATTTATACCTATTTACCATGTAGCAACTCCAAAGAAATAATTAATTAAATCATTCATTCCTGGAACATTTTGAATAAAACATGAAAGTGTAATAAAACATGCACCAATAACTACAATAAATAAGAAGGAGAATAAATCACTCCATTTAAACTTAAGTTCTCTATATTTACTTCTTTTTCCATATGGATCATATCCTCTTGAATCCATTGCAATTGCAAGTTCATCTGATTTAGTAAAACAACTTACTAAAAGTGGAATAATTAAAGTAGTAATTGATCTAATTTTACTAATTAAGAATCCTTTATTATAATCAACACCTCTAGATTTTTGAGCATTCATTATTCTTCTTGATTCATTTAATAAGGTTGGAATAAATCTTAACGCTAAAGAAATCGTTAATGAAATAATTTGAATAGGGAATTTTATTAATTTTAAAGGTGTTAAATACCATTCAATTGCGTATGTAATATCTACACTTGATGTAGTTGAAGTTAAAATAATAGTTAATGCTACCATTAAAACAAGACGCAACATAACAAATAAGACTTGTAGTAATCCATCATAATATAAAGTATATCCATTTGGAAACGCATATAAAACATGTTGCCCATTACTTGGAGGTACAAAAAACATAAAAATAACTAGGAAAATAAACATCATCCACATCATTTTTAGTGAAGAGAAGAATGTAGAAAAACTTACTTTTCCTAAAATCATTATGAGTCCAATTAATAAAGTTAAAATACCTAACACAATAAATCTTGAAGTATAGTTTCCATAAGGTAAAAATACAATAACCATGATTAAAATTAACCCAAAGAATTTAATTCTTGAGTCTATCTTATGAATAATAGTGTTTAATGGTACATATTTTCCTAAAATTGGATTCATATTAATCTTTTAAAACCTCTATTAAAGAATCAAAGTCATTAACCTTTGATAAATCTTTTTTATAACCATACTTTTTAAGTAAATTTTTAAATTTATATAAAGTTGGTATTTCTAATGAATATTTTTCAATATCATCTTCATTAAATAATTCTTCTGGAGTAGTAATTTTTAATAATTTACTATCATTTAATATAGCAACTTTTTTAGCGTAAGTTACTAAATCCATATCATGAGTAACAATAATAACAGTTACTCCACTCATATTAATATCTTCAATAATCTTGATGATTTCTTTTTTACCATCTGAATCAAGTCCAACAGTTGGTTCATCAAGTACTAAAATATCTGGTTCACTTGCTAAAATTCCAGCAAAAGCAACTCTTCTTTTTTGACCTCCACTTAATTCAAATGGTGATCTTTGAAATAAAGATTCATCTACTTTTAATTTATTTAAATTTTCAATAGCTTTCTTTTTAGCTTCTTCTTCATTTAATCCAAAGTTAAGTGGACCAAACATAACATCTTTTAAAACAGTGTCAGCAAATAATTGATATTCACTAAATTGGAAAACCATTCCAACTTTCTTTCTTAATGCACTATATTTTTTAAAATCTTTCTTAGTTTTTTTCTTCGATTTAACAAGTTCACTAATAATTTTTCTATCTTCAGTAACAATAAAATCTTCTACCTTTGTGTAGCCTTCACTTGGTAAAAGTAAAGCATTTAAAGTTTGAATTAAAGTAGTTTTTCCACTACCAGTTTTTCCAACAATCGCAAAAAGGTCTCCTTTTTCAATTGAAAAAGAGACATCTTTTAAAGCACTTTGAGGTAAAAGTTCTTTTTTATTGTAATTAAATGTTAAATTTTTAAATTCAATTATTGGCATAAAATCTTCGCTAAATCCTCAATATTATTAATAGAATCATCAATTTTGATTTTATCTTTTAATGATTCTTTAACTTTTAAAACAAAAGGTAATTCAAAACCTAAAGATTCAATTTCATCTTTAGAAGAAAATACAACACTTGGGGTATCATTTTTAATAATGCTTCCATTATTTAAAATGATAACTCTATCACTAATATAAGCTTCTTCAATATCATGAGTAATAGAAATAATAGTAAGTTCTGGATCTTCTTTTTTCATATCAAAAATTAATTTCTTAATTTCTTCTTTTCCTTCTGGATCAAGCATACTTGTAGCTTCATCAAGAATAATAACTTTTAAAGAAAGTGCTAAAATTCCTGCTAAAGCAACACGTTGTTTTTGTCCCCCACTTAATTCATCAGGAGTCTTTTTTAAGAATTTTTCCATTCCAACTTTTTTAGCAAATTCTTTTACTTTTTCTTCCATTTCTTTTTTAGGAATATTTCTATTTTCCATTCCAAAAGCAATATCATCTTCAACACTACATCCAATAAATTGATTATCTGGATTTTGGAAAACAATTCCAATTTCTTCTTTTAATTTAGTAGAATTTTCATCAGTTAATAAAGTATTATTAAGGTAAATTTCTCCTTCTTTTGGAGTTAAAATTCTCATAATTAATTTAGCAAGTGTTGATTTACCACTTCCATTTTTTCCAATTAAAGAAACATATTCGCCTTTTTTAACGCTAAAAGAGACATTCTTAAGAATGTCTTCATCTTTTTCATATCCAAATGTTAGGTTTTTAATTTCTAAAACGTTACTATTTGTACTCAATTTCTTTAAATCTTCCTTTATATTCTTCTAGCTCTACTCCTGCAAGTAGAAGTAATTTTCTACTTGCTTGAGTAAATAATGTATCATGATATTTATCATCTAAATATACGATTTTTTTAATTCCTGTTTGTACAATTGCTTTAGCACATTCATTACATGGAAATAATGTAACATATAATGTGCACCCTTTTAAACTACTACCATTTCTAGTATTTAAAATAGCATTAAATTCAGCATGACAAACATATAAATACTTGCTATCTAATCCATCATTTTTATTCCATGATAATTTAGATTCATCAAGTCCTTTAGGCATTCCATTGTATCCAATTGAAACAACTTTGTTATCATCATCTACAATACATGCACCTACTTTTGTATTAGGATCTTTACTTCTTTTACAAGAAAGTAAAGCAATTCCCATAAAATATTCATCCCAATTAATTAAGTTATTCATAAATCTATGGTCTTTCAAGAACTGGAACTGTTAATGAATAGGTATCAATAATGTCTCCAGTAATTTTTGTTTTTACAACACCTTGAATTGTAATTATATCTACACTACCTGTAATAAAGGTAAATTTCCCATTTTCCTCATCTATAGTTACAGAATAATTTGCACCATTATTACCTCTAGCTGTAATTTCAACATCAAAATCACTCAAACTTAAATTTGAAGCATTGCCTTGTCTTTCAATAGCGATAAAGTAGTCATAACTTGCTGGAGCTTGTTCATAATAACTTGCACCACCATTAAATCCTAATCCATATCTACCGTCTTTAACTTTATTAGTATTAGCAACATAATATGCTTCATCTTGATATTCCACTTTTATTGACGCATTTCCTTGTGTTCCAATGGTAATTGAACTTCCATTTTCAGGGAAATCGACTAAAGTACCATTAACTGTTACTGTATTGTAAGCAACTCTACGATTAGCATCACTTTTAATTGAAATAGTTTTAGATTTTTCAGAAACATAATAGTTATTTACTAATCCTGAAGTATCAGTAATTAACTTCCCATTTTTGTAGTATGAAATACTTCTAGCTTCTAATCCTAAATAATCTCCAGTGTATTCTGAATTACTATTATTTGTGTAATTTAATAAACTTGGAGTATTTAAAAATGCATTCTTTCCAATTTCAGTAACTTTACTTGGAATTGTAATTGATTTTAAACTTGTACAACCTGCAAATGCAAATGTTCCAATTTCACTTAATAAACTATCTTTAGCAAATTCTATTTGAGTTAATGAACTGCAACCATAAAAAGCATATTCAGGTATTTTTGTAATTGTAGCTGGAAAACTTGAAATTGTTTTAACTGTAGTATTGTTTCTAAAAGCATCAACATCAATTTCAGTAACTGGTAAAGCACCAATCATAGATTCAAGAGTAATATCAGCTAAACCTTCTTCAACACCTGAAATGATATAATGT
>CAVGUB010000023.1:0-12287 GCA_963632375.1 Phocaeicola dorei
AAGGAATGGATAAAGATTTATTGCTTGTTGCAAAAGATGATATCTATGGAAGAACTATCCAAGATTTAAAATTAAAAGTAAGAAAAAGAGCACCAAAAGAATCAAAATAATTTATTAATTTAACAAAAATAAGCTTGTACTTATAAAAAGGTATAAGCTTTTTTAATGATATTTATCATATTTTTTGTCTATCAAAAATATTTAATAATGTTTTTTAATGAAATTTAACGATTTTTGTTGATTTAAAATGTAAGCGCTTTTATAATAGTATTAACGAGGAAGATAATATGCTTAGAAATTTAAGATTAGAGAAGATTCTAGAACTTGTTGAAGAAAAAGAATATGTTTCATTACATGAACTTATGGAACAAACTTTATCAAGCGAATCAACAATAAGAGGAGATCTTGTATATCTTGAAAAGGAAGGAAAAATAATTAGACTCCATGGAGGTGCTAAATCAATTAATTCAAATGAATCAAGTTTATTTGAATTAAGTATGAATCAAAAAGAATCCTTAAATAGAAATGAAAAAGAATTAATTGCAAAATATGCATCAAAATTAATTAAAGATAACTCTTTAATTTATATTGATGCAGGTACTACAACTTCATGTTTATGTGATTATATTAATTCTAAAAATTGTATTTTTGTTACAAACTCAATGACAATTGCTCAAAAATTAAAGAAAAGAGATTATAAAGTTTATGTAACAGGAGGAGAGATTAAACTTAATACTGATGCATTTGTAGGATCATTCCCAATTGAAACAATTAAAAGATTTACTTTTGATTTAGGTTTCTTTGGAACTAATGCAATTTCTTTAAAACAAGGATTTACTACTCCAGATTATGAAGAAGCAGTTATTAAAAAAACAGCATTATCCCAAAGTTTAAAAGCATATGTTTTAGCAGACTCATCAAAAATTGGATTTGAACAAGGTGTTAGATTTGCTAAATTTGAAGAAGCAACATTAATAACTAATAAAGTTAATAAAGAAGAATATAAAAAAGAGAATGTTATGGAGGTTAATAATTAATGATTTATACAGTTACATTTTCTCCCGCACTTGATTACATTGTAGATTTAGATAAGTTAGAAGTTGGTGCAATTAATAGAACAAAGAAAGAAACAATGTTACCTGGAGGAAAAGGAATTAATGTTTCAATTGTACTTTCTAATCTAGGTACTAAATCAGTAGTCTTAGGATTTACTGGAGGATTTATTGGAAAATACATTGAAGATGAAATGAAACTCCATAATATCGATAGTGATTTTGTACATTTAGAAGGTAATACTAGAATTAATGTTAAGATTAAAGGTATGGTAGAAACTGCTATAAATGGACAAGGTCCTAAAGTTAGTGATAAAGATATCGAAGAATTAATTAATAAATTAACTAAACTCACTAGTGATGATGTACTTGTTATTTCAGGAGCAATTCCTAATACCTTACCAAGTAATACATACGAAAGAATACTTGAAAGAATTAAAGATAACCATGTTACTTTAATTGTAGATACTACAAAAGATACCTTACTTAAAACCTTAGGGTATCATCCTTTACTTGTTAAACCTAACAAAGAAGAATTAGAAGAATTATTTAATGTTTCTATTAAAAATGATGAAGAATTAGTAAAAACTGCATATAGATTAATAGAAATGGGTGCTAAAAACGTTATTGTTTCTTTAGGAGGAGATGGAGCATTACTTGTAGAAGGTAATGGAAATCACAAAATTATTAGATCTCCAAAAGGAAAAGTAATTAATACAGTTGGAGCAGGAGACTCTCTTGTTGCAGGATTCATTGATGAATATTTTAGAAGTCACGATATCCATAAAGCATTTAAAAGAGGAATTGCAACAGGAAGTGCTTCAGCATTCTCAGAAAATTTAGCAACTTTAGATAAAGTTAATGAACTCGAAAAAACTTTAATAGATTAATAATTATTTTAATTGATATATAAAGAAAGGAGGTAAGTTATGAAGATCACAGATTTATTATCAACTGAAACAATTGATATTAACGCGACTGCTACAAGTAAAAGTGATGTAATTGAAAAAGCAGTTAACTTAATATCGAAAAGTGGCGCCATTAAAGATGTTGAAACTTACAAAAAAGGTGTTTACCATCGAGAAGAAGAATCAACAACTGGAATTGGTGAAGGAATCGCTATCCCTCATTGTAAGTCAGATGTAGTTACTAAACCTGCATTAGCTGCAATGGTATTGCGTGATGGGGTTGATTATGATTCACTTGATGGAGAAAAAGTTAATTTATTATTCTTAATTGCTGCTCCAAATAGTGAAGATAATGTCCATTTAGAAGTTTTAGCAAGATTATCCAATCTTTTAATGGATGAAAACTTTAAAAATAATTTAATTAATGCTAAAACAAACGAAGAATTCTTAAAAGTTATCGATGATGCTGAAAAAGAAAGAATTGAAGAAGAAGTAAAAGAAGAAGATAACAAAGTTGAATTCCCTGAAATTCTTTGTGTTACAGGATGTCCTAATGGCATTGCTCATACCTATATGGCAGAAGAATCTTTAAAGAAAAAAGCAGAAGAATTAGGATTTACTTGTAAGGTAGAAACTAATGGATCAGGTGGTATTAAAAATTTATTAACTGATGAAGAAATTGAACACGCTAAAGGTATTGTTGTTGCAGCAGATGTTAGTGTTGAAATGGCAAGATTTGATGGTAAAAAAGTTGTTGTTACTACAGTTAGTAAAGGAATTCATGAACCAGAAAGTTTAATTAAAAAAGCAATTAGTGAAGATTGTCCAATTTATCATTCAGATTCTAAAGAAGAAAAGAAATCATCAAGTGGTGAAAAAGAATCTACATGGCATAAAATTTATAAACACTTAATGAATGGTGTTTCACATATGTTACCATTTGTTATTGGTGGTGGTATTCTTATTGCTCTTGCATTTATGATTGATACATTTGCAGGGGTTAAAACTGACGCTAACTTTGGTACTGGTACTCCAGTTTCATGGTTCTTTAAAACAGTTGGTGGATACGCATTTAATTTCATGCTTCCAATCCTTGCAGCATTTATTGCTCATTCAATTGCAGGGCGTCCTGCTTTAGCAGTTGGCTTTGTTGGAGGTTATCTTGCAACTGTTTCATCATTCTCGATTGAAGTTCAAATTTCAGGAAATGATACAGGTTCTACTGCTGGATTCTTAGGTGCTTTATGTGCAGGTTTCTTAGCAGGTTATATCGTTAAATTACTTGAAAAAATATGTTCTAGATTCCCAAAATCATTAGAAGGAATCAAACCAATGTTAATTTATCCATTATTTGGTATTGCATTAATTGGACTTTGTATGTTCTTACTCAATACTCCATTTACTTATATTAATATTGGTATTACAAAAGGTTTAAACTGGTTAGGTGAACATCAATTAACAATTGTATTAGGTGCATTACTTGCAGCGATGATGGCAATTGATATGGGTGGACCTATTAATAAAGCAGCTTATGTATTTGGTACAGCTTTATTAACTCAAGCAGCATCTTCAACTGATGCAAGTTATCAAACTTATTGCTATCAAATGATGGCAGCTGTTATGATTGGTGGGATGGTTCCTCCAATTGGTATTGCTTTAAGTGCAACTTTCTTCCCTCAAAAATGGAGTAAAACAGAAAGAAAAGAAGCAATGGTAAATTATATTATGGGTTTAGGATTCATTACTGAAGGTGCTATCCCATATGCTGCAAAAGATCCATTAAGAGTTATTTCATCATCAGTAGTTGGTGCAGCAG
Source organism: Phocaeicola dorei (assembly GCA_963632375.1). Lineage (GTDB taxonomy): Bacteria > Bacillota_I > Bacilli_A > RFN20 > CAG-826 > Onthovivens. Next base: position 3,777 of record CAVGUB010000023.1, read on the forward strand.
TTGCAGGACTTTTAAGTGTAGTTTGGAATTGTACATTAATGGCTCCTCATGGTGGAGTATTCGTTATTGCAGTTGTTGGTAATTGGTATTGGTATTTACTTGCAATCTTAATTGGTTCAGTTATTACTGGAGTTATGTTAAGTTTATTAAAGAAAGATAATGAAAATCCAGAACTTGGAAAATGGAAAGGTATTAGATTTAGAAGGAGAAAATAATTATGAAATCATTTACTTACGTTATTAAAGATAAAGAAGGAATCCACGCAAGACCTGCTGGAATTGTAGTTGCAGAAGCTAAAAAATATACTTCTAATGTTTCTATTACAAATAAAGGTAAAAAAGCTGATTTAAAACGTATCTTTGGAGTTATGGGATTATGTGTTAAATCAAATGAAGAAGTTTTAATTGAAGTTAGTGGAGATGATGAAGAAGTAGCTTCTAAAAATCTCCAAGAAGTATTTGAAAAGAACTTATAATATGAAAGAATTTGCATCAAAACGTATCTTTGATGGATACGCTTTAGGAAAACTCGTAGTATATCAAGATGTAAAAAAAGAAATTAATAATGAATTCGAAGGTGAAGAAAAAGAATTCAATAGATTCAAAGAAGCAAGAAGTAAAGCAATATTATCTTTTGAAAAATTATATCAAGATACCTTAATGACTTTAGGTGAAAATGAAGCTCAATTATTCTTAACCCATAAGTTAATGGCGGAAGATTTAGATTTTGAAGATCAAGTTAAAGAAAATATTGCATCTTCCTTAAATGCTGAAAAAGCTACTTTAAAAGCAAGTGAAACTTTATCTTCTATGTTTGAACAAATGGAAGATTCATACATGAAAGAAAGAGCAAAAGATGTTTTAGAAGTAGGCAAAAAAATCGTTGATATTTTAACTCAAAAAGAAGAATTTAATTTATTAAAAGAACCTTCTATTCTAATTTGTGATGATTTACCTTCAAGTGAACTCATGAAATTAGATAAGAATTTATTAATTGGACTAGTTCTTGTTAAAGGAAGTATTAATTCCCATGTTTCTATTTTAACAAGAATGCTTGAAATTCCTTCAATCTGTGCAATTGATGATTTAAAGGTAGATGAATCTTTAAATAATAAATTTGCAATTATTGATGGATTAAAAGGAAAATTAATCATTGATCCTACAAGTAAAGACATTACTAAATATTCCAAGATTAAAGAAGAATATTTAAAAGATTTAGAAGAATTATCCTTACTTAGAGGTAAAAAAACTAAAACTAAAGATAATAAAGAATTAAAGATTTATTCTAATATTGCATCAAGTATGGAAGTTGAAAACGTTATTAAAAATGACGCTGAAGGAGTAGGACTTTTTAGATCAGAATTTATCTATTTAGATAGTAAAACTTATCCAACAGAAGAAGAACAATTTATCCATTATAAAAAAGTTGTAGAAACAATGAAGGATAAAGAAGTTATTATTAGAACACTTGATATTGGTGCAGATAAAAAGATTGATTACTTTGATTTACCAGAAGAAGAAAATCCTGCTTTAGGATATAGATCAATTAGAATCTGCAAAGATAGACCTGCAATGTTCCTTGATCAATTAACTGCATTATATCGTGCCTCAGCATATGGCAATTTATCTATTATGATTCCAATGATCATTTCTTTAAGCGAAGTTGAATTCGTTAAAGAAATGTGTGGAATCGCTAAAAACAATCTTGCATCAAGAGGAGAAAAATTCAATCCTAATATGAAAATTGGTATTATGATTGAAACTCCAGCTGCTGCAATTATGAGTGATGTCTTAGCTCAACATGTAGATTTTTTCTCAATTGGTACTAATGACTTATCTCAATATACACTTGCTATTGATAGAGTTAATCCATTACTTGATAAAACATTTAACCCTCATCATAAAGCAATTTTAAGACTTATAAAATTAACTGTTGAAAATGGGCATAAAGCTAATATTCCAGTTGGAATATGTGGTGAACTTGCTCGTGATGAAGAACTTGTTCCTTTCTTTTGTGCATTAGGAGTAGATGAACTTTCAGTATCACCTTCTTATGTATTAAAGTTAAGAAAACAAATATCTACAATTGATACTTCAAAAGTAGATATCAATAAATTTGTGAATTCCTTAAAATAGTTTAATCCCCTTTAAAAAATCCTATATAGATTAATATTTCTACCCCTTAAAAATTAGTCTATTAGGATTTTTTATTTATCTATAATTGGTAAATTTTATAAGAAAGTACACTTTTAGTTATACTACTTGCTATTTTTACCATTTTTTATTCGATTAAAACCGACTCGGTTGAAACCGAGTAAAAATTATTTACCTTAAAAATTAGATATGTTATAATTAACTCGAACAAAACCGAGTCGGTTGGAGTCGAGTAAAATGGAATTTATTGGAAGAAAGAATGAACTTAAAAGGTTAAAAAAAGTAATTGATTCAAATGAATTAAATACTACATTAATTTTTGGAAGAAGAAGAGTTGGTAAAAGTGAACTTGTTAAACATGTTTTAAAAGATTATGATTGCTTAAAATTTTACTATGAATGTAAAGAAGTATCTGAAAAAAGTAATACTAACGCATTAAGTGAATTAATTAGTGAAGCTTTAAAACTACCAAAATTTGAATTTAATGATTTTGAATCAATTTTAAAATATATTTTTGAGCTTGGAAAAGAAAGAAAAGTAATTTTAATCCTTGATGAATATCCTTATTTAAAGAAAACAATTCAAGGTATTGATAGCATTATTCAATCTTTAATTGATAATTATAAAGATATTTCTAATGTATCTTTTATAATTCTTGGATCATATGTTGATATTATGAAATCTTTATTACTTTCATCTAATCCATTATATGGAAGAATTGATTTAACAATTGATTTAAAACCTATGGATTATTATGATTCTTCTTTGTTTTATTCTTCTTTTTCAAATGAAGATAAAGTAAAACTTTATTCAGTTTTTGGAGGAATCCCATACTATAATCGTTTAATTGATTCTTCAAAGAGTGTATATGAGAATATTATTGATTTAATTGCATCTGATGGTGCAAGACTTGAAAATGAAGTTTCAATGTATTTAAATTCTGAAATTTCTAAAATTGTTAATGCAAATGAAGTATTTTTAGCACTTTCTAAAGGATTTTCAAAATATAGCGATATTTTATCTCAATCTCATGTTTCAAGTGGACCAACTTTAGTAGATGTTTTAGATAAGTTAATAAAAATGAATGTAGTAATTAAAGTTAATCCAATTAACACTAATGAAAATAATAAAAAATCTAGTTATTATATTTCGGATAATCTATCTTTATTTTATTATAGATATATTTTTAAATACCTTTCCCAAATGAAAATTATGGATTCTAATGTATTTTTTGATAAATATATTAAAAAAGATTTTGAAGAACAATACGTTCCTCATGTTTTTGAATCTATTTGTAAAGAATATTTAATTAGAAAGAATAAAGAAGGTAAGTTTGATCCAATTTTAGAAAAAATAGGTAAATATTATTATGATAATCCAAAAGAAAAGTTAAATGGAGAATTTGATGTAGTATCACTTGATTCTAAAGGATATATATTTTATGAAGCTAAATTTAGAAATATCCCTATTAATGATTCAATGATTGAAAAAGAAATAGAACAAGTAAGTAAAACAAAACTTGATTGTTATAAATATGTATTTATATCTAAATCAGGATTTGAATGTAAAGAAAGAGATAATGTGGAGCTTATTAATTTAGAGGAGTTGTATAAATAATTATTTTAAAAATAAAATTAATTAATATAAAATAAATAAGTTATTTTTGAGGATTAAAAATGAACGCTACAACTGACATGACTAAAGGAAATGTATATAAAGTTATTATTTTATTTGCACTTCCTTTATTAATTGGGAATATATTTCAACTTTTATATAATTTTGTAGATACAATTATTGCATCTCATTTTATTAATGATTTAGCAGTTGGAGCGATTGGATCTACAAGTAGTATTAATTCTTTAATTGTTAGTTTTACAACAGGTATGGGGAGTGGAGCGTCAATTATTATATCTCGTTATTTTGGTAAAAAAGATAATGAAGGAATTAAAAAATCTATTGCAAGTATCCTTGTTATTAATGTTATTTTAGGAATCAGTGTTACTTTAATAGTACTTTTTACTACTGATTTAGTATTTAATATGTTAAATGTTCCAAGTGATATTTACGAAATGAGTAAAAGTTATTACATTATTACTGGAATTGGAATTCTTGCAATGATGATGTTTAACACTTTAAGTGGGGTTATTAGAGCACTTGGAAACTCAAGAGTATCAATTTATATTCTTATTTTATGTTGTATTTTGAATATATTAGGAGATCTTTTATTTGTTGCAGTTTTTAAAATTGGACTTGGAGGTCTTGCAATTGCTACAACTTTATCTCAAATTATTAGTGTTTTAGTATTAATTATTTATATTTATAAAACTTATCCTTTATTAAGAGTATCTAAAGTTGATTTTAAATTTAATAAGAAAGTATATAAAGATATCTTAACTACTGGTCTTTCAATGGGTTTAATGAATAGTGTATTTACAATTGGTGGAATTGTAATGTCTAGTGCAGTGAATAAACTTGGAAGCGAGATTATTAGTGGAAGAACTACTGGAAGAAGAATAGTTGAAATGTTACTACAAGTTGCTTCATCCCTTGCAACTGCTTGTTCAGTATTTGTATCTCAAAATTATGGTGCAAGAAATATAAAAAGAGCAAATGAAGGTATCATAAAATCGTGTTTTATATGCTTTTTATGGAGTTTATTAATACTTTTTATGTATTTGCTTGAAGAACCATTATGTAAACTTATCTCCAATTCAGATGATGAAGTTATTATAAAAAATGCAGTAATGTATGTTAAAATCACTATTCCATTTTACTTATTTGAAGGAATTTTAGTAATAATCCGTAATTCATTACAATCTTTAAATAGAAAAGTTGTACCATTTATTTCTTCTTTATTTGAATTATTATTTAAAGTTTTAGCAGGTTTAATTTGGGTTCCTAATTTAGGATTTATTGGAGAATGTATTGCAGAACCAATTTCTTGGACTGTTTGTGCGATATTTTTAGGAGTAATTTACATTATTTATTATAAAAAAGGTGTATTTATTAAAGAAAATAATAAAGAAATAAGCGAAAAAGAATAAATGCGACGATAATTTAAAATTGATAAAGTAACGGCATACCGATATAAAAAAGGTATGACGTTTTTAGATTTATTAGCAGTTAAAAAATACACTATTTATAGACTTTCAAAAGAAAGTGGAGTAGCAAAAAGTACATTAAATGATATTGCAAAAGGAAAAACAGATATTTTAAATTGTACAGGAAAAACTTTACTTCAAATATCAAAAGTTTTAAATGTTTCAATTGAAGAATTATTAAATTTAGAAATGGAAGATGCAAGAACTTTAATGCCTGAATTTTTAATTAAATCAATCGATAATTATCGAAAAGGTTTAAGAGAAAATAGTACTTTACTTGATTGTTATGAAGGTGATTTACAAAATTCTATTAATATTTGTGATGTAGAGAATTTACTCCCTAAGGAAATGGTTAATAGAATTAGAAATAGATATTTTGATAAAGATTTTTGATTCAAATCTTAAATGATAAAAATATGAGACACTTAATTGTGTCTTTTATTTTATTTAATCTTCGTTTTGTGTAATTATTTACATTTTACGAATTCGTTTTGTGTAATTATTTACATTTTACGAAGATTTGATATAATAATTATAAGGTTATCGAATATGGAAAAAGTAGAATTTAAAAGAAAAGTATATGATGAATTAATTAAATGGAATAATGATAAAAATAAAGTTCCTTTAATAGTTGATGGATTAAGACAAGTTGGAAAAAGTTATATTGTTGATAAATTTGCAAGAGAAAATTATAAAAATGTTATTACATATGATTTTAGACATAATAAAGAATTAAGAACTATTTTTGAAGGCAATATTGATGTAGATTCAATTATTGAAAAAAGTATTCCGTATTTTTTAAATTCTAAATTTGAACCATATGAAACAATTTTAATTTTTGAAGAAATTGGTGATTGTCCTTTAGCAAGAACATCATTAAAAAGTTTTGCATTAGATAAAAGATTTAGTGTTATTTGTACAGGAAGCTTACTTGGAGTTTTAAATTTTAGAAGAAAAACTAAAATTGATATTCCAACAGGATATGAAAAAATTATTCAAATGACTTCCCTTGATTTTGAAGAATTTTTATGGGCGAATGGATTAAATGAAGAAAATATTAATGTTTTAAAAAGATATATAAATAATGAAGAAGAAATTCCAGAATCTTTAACTTATTATTATAAAGAAATGATAAAAAGATATATTGTAATTGGAGGTATGCCTGGATCAATTTTAGAATATTTAAAATCTAATAACTTTATTGATTCTAGAAATTATTTAACAGGTTTAATTAAAGATTATCGAGGAGATTTTGGAAGATTTATTAATGAACGAAATGAAGAAGAAATTGATTATCAATTACAAGCAAAATTAAATAAGATCCTTGATTCAATTCCTTCTCAACTTGCTAGAGAAACCGATACTAATAAATTTAAATACACTGATGTTAAAAAAGGTGGAAGAAGTAAGGAATTTGAAGAACCATTTGAATGGTTAGAAAAAGCGGGTTTAGTTAATAGATGTTTTAATTTAAAAGCAATTGAAAAACCTTTAGAATTAAATTCAGATAAAACTTATTTTAAAGCTTTTATTAGTGATATTGGATTATTAATGGCGCTTTTTCCAATTATTGTTACTCAAGATTTTTTAAATGATAAGTTAGATAGTAGAAAAGGTGCAATTTATGAAAATTTAGCATCATCAATGATTAATAAAGCATCTCTTCCTTTATATTATTTTTCAAATGGCAAGGACCATCTAGAAATTGATTTTATTTTAGAAAGTAATGAAGGAATTATTTTAATTGAAGAAAAATCAGCAAATGGAAAAATGGCAGCATCTAAAGCTTTAATGGAAGGTAGAACTCCTTATAAAGCTAGTAAATGTTATAAAGTAATTAAAGAAAATATTGGAAAAGGTAGTTTTTATACTAGTATTCCTCATTATGTTTTACCATTTATTTTAGAAAATATTAAAAATGAAATAAATAAAGGTGTATCATTTAGTACTTTAGAATACCCATCAGATATTAAATAAAAATCTTCGTTTTGTGTAATTTTTTACATTTTACGAAGATATTTTTAGAAAAATTGAAAATCCAGGGAATTTTAAATTGAAAATCCAGGGAATTTTAAATTGAAAAATCAAGGATTATGGTTTTAAAATATGTAGAATTATTTTTAAGAGGGTAAAATTATGGAAGAAAAACAAAGTAAAAATAGATTATTTAAAATTATTATTAGTGTTTTAGTAGGAATTAATCTTGCTATTTCATGTGCGTTAATTGGAGTAGAAGTTTCAAATAAAAATAAAGTTAATACAATTGGAGACACTACTAAATATACTTTATATATTGGTACAAACGATAAAGATACTTATAAAGAAGAAATTCCTTTTGAAACTTGTCTTGAAATAGTTACAGAAACTTGTGTTAAATACACAGATGGATGTACTATTTTTGAAGCAACAGGATATTGGAAAGATGATAAAAATAATATTACAACTGAAAGATCAATTGGATGTATTTTAGAAGATATTCAAAAAGAAACTGTTTATAAGATTTGTGATGATTTAATCGTTTCACTTAATCAAAATTCAATTTTAATTGAAACTAATAATGTTTCTACACTTTTTTATTCAGGTAATAAATAATTATGGATTTAAATAAAGAAGAAGTTATAGATAAATTAAATAATTTAGGTATTTCTTTTGAAATTAAAGAACATGATGCTTTATTTACAATGAGTACTTATGAAGAAATTGAAAAAGAAATGGAAGTTACAATTCCTAAAAATTTATTTTTAAATACTCAAAATCATCAAAATTTTTATTTATTAATAATGCCTGGAAGTAAGAAATTTAAAACAAAAGAATTATCTAGTCAAATTAATTCTTCTAGACTATCTTTTGGAAGTGATGAAAAATTAAATGAATATTTGCATTGCTATAAAGGATCTACTAGTGCATTAGGATTATTATTTGATAAAGAAAATAAAGTTCAATTATTAATTGATTCTGAGTTATTATCAAAAGAATATTTAGGATTCCATCCATGTAATAATTCCTTCACAGTTAAAATTAAAACTAGTGATTTTATAGAAAAATTTTTACCAAATGTGAATCATAAATTTATTGAAGTTAAATTAAGTGGTGAATAATTATAAAAGTAGCATAAATACGCTACTTTTTCTTTTTCTATAAAATTTTTAATTTTATTCAACTTGAAAAAAAACTGAAAAATTGTGTAAATTTATATTGAAAAAAACTGAAAATTTCAAGTGTTTGGTGTTGAAAAGAACTGAAAAAATAAAAAAGTT
>CAVGUB010000023.1:12297-32375 GCA_963632375.1 Phocaeicola dorei
TGAAAATTTCTTGTATTTGGTGTTGAAAAAACTAAAAAAAGTTGCTTTTTAAAAGCAACAATTAAAGACTTCTTTTACCCAATCATTAGGATAGCAATAGAAGAAAGTTTCATGATTTAGATTTTGTTCTCTAATATCTGGATTTTTAAAATGTTTAAGATATCTTTTTCGATATTTTTCACCCATTTTTAACGCATAAAAAATATGAATTTTAGTGTATCCATTATCAATGTTATTACCAATAGAAGTAGTTAAATCTGAAACATATTGATTATAAATACTAGTTTTAGATACCTTATTCTTAATTGAATCTACCATAAATGATTTCAAAAATTCATTCATTTGATTATACCTTGTAATATCTTCTTTCTTTAATTTTTCCATCTTTTTAATCATTATTTTAGGAAGTTTTTGAGTATGAATCATTTTATATAAAATAGGTGTCATAATCTTACCTTTAATAAACGCATTAAATTTATTAGTATGATCTAAATCACTACTTCCTAATATAATGTGTTTTACTTTAATATTATTTCTTTTTGCAAGATACGCTGCAAAACTTCCACCTAAAGAACATCCATAAATTGCATGGATTTCATTATTAAAATTATTTTTAATATATTCTTCAATTTTAATCGTTTCTTCTTCCATAGATTTGTAAGTAGTATTTTCAGATTCATCAAATCCATCAAAAGATACTACAACCGTTTGGAACTTTTCTTGAAGTAAAGGAAGCACTTTATCAAATAAAGAATAATGACAACATGTTCCAGGAATAAGTAAGATTACAGGTTTATTTTTATCACCTTGAGTATAGAATTTCATATTTGTTACCTCTAACTAACAATTAATTTTATACCTTATTTTTATATACTTCAAATTTAATGATTATCAAAATAGAGGTAATATGTTTTAAAATGACTAAGAAATTTTAAAATGACCAAGAATGACCAAAACATACTATAAATGACCAAGAATGACCAAAAGTTTTTGAAATGACCAAAAGTTAATTATATAATATTAAAAAGGAGATATTTTGTATGCAAAATCCATTTAATGTTACTTTTGGGGAATTACCTACAAGTTTAGTTTCTAGAGAAAATGAAGTAAATTTAATTAAAAATACTTTTAATAATGAAAAACCAGAATCTAAAGTTTTTATAATAACTGGTACAAGAGGAAGTGGAAAAACTGTTTTATTAACATATTTAGCAAATGAATTTAAAAAAGAAGACTATATCGTAATTGATTTAAATCCACTTGAAGATATGAGTGAACAATTTGCATCAAAACTTTATGATGAAGGAAAATTAAGAAAATTATTTTTACATCCTGAATTTTCTTTTTCATTTAAAGGAATAAATTTATCAATAAAAGGGGATGTTGAAATTAACAATATTACTACCTTAATTGAAAAAATGTTAACGTATTTAAAAAGTAAAAATAAAAGAGTTTTAATTACTTTAGATGATGTTTCAATTACTCCATACGTTAAAAGCTTTATTTTTTCATATCAACAAATGATTCGAAATGGATTTGATGTATTTTTATTAATGACTGGATTATACGAAAATGTTAGCGAACTTGAAAGAAATAAGAGTTTAACATTCTTCATTCGTGCACCAAAAATTAATCTTGAACCATTAAGTTTATTTGAAATTACACATTTATATAAAAATTTATTATCTTTAAATGAAAAAGATGCAATTAAATATTCTAAACTAACTAAAGGTTATGCTTATGGATATCAACTTATTGGATCTTTAGTTTTTAAAAATGGTACAAATTCTAATATTTTAGATGAATATGATATGAAATTAATTAAAAATTCATATCTTTTAACATGGGAAAAACTAACTAAAAAAGAAAAAGAATTTTTAACAATAATGTGTGAAACCAAATCTCAAAAAGAAATTGCTCAAAAATTAAACATGAGTAATGGAAATCTTCAAACCTATAAAACAAGATTAATTGAAAAAGGATTAATTGAATCAAAAGAAAGAGGAAAAGTAGATTTTGTGTTACCTAGATTTAAAAACTTTGTTTTACTTGAAAAAGAATTAAATTCTGATGAAGAAATTTAGGCAATTGTCCGAGCTTTTACGGAACAATTCAAGTGCATATATTGTTTTCTTATCTATAAACCTTATAATATTAATATAAATTTTAGGAGGAAACGATAATGAAAGTTACATCAGCACTTGCAAATAAACTTTTAATTCAATTAAAAGGTGAAAAAGAAATTTATATTCAAAAGGAAATGGATTCTAATACATATGTTGTTTCAGATGGAGAAGAAGCTTTAATTCCAGAATATAATTTTTTAGAAAATAATAAGAAAATCGATGAAATCGATATTAAAATAATGAAACTCAAACATGCAATTAACTTAACAAATACATTAAGCAAAATTGAAATTGAAGGTAAAACTTATTCAGTTGATGAAATTTTAGTACGTATGGCAGAACTTAATACACGTATGAGATTTTATGATGAATTAAGAAGAAAATTACCAAAAGAAAGATTAGATTCAAGAAGATATATTTCTAGAAATAATTCAAATGCAGTTGAATATAAATATACTAATTACAAAGTAGAAGATGCAAAAGCAGAATTTGAAAGAACTCAAAAAGAAATTATTGCGCTTCAACTTGGATTAGATAAATTTAATCAAACCTACGAATTTGAAGTAGAATTTTAATAATTTTCCCTTATAATCAAAAACCTTTTTTTAAAACATTAATAGTTGTTAAAGTTTAAAGTTATTTGTTATCAGTTATTTTGTTATTTTAAAGAGAAAAAGTTTAGTGTTATTGTTATTTATTTTTTGATGAGATCAAAACATCTGAAATTTTTGATTATATAAAAACTTTTTAAAATAGATTTATTTCTATTTTAAAGAATATTGAAGTAAGGGTTATAAATATTCGCTTTTATTTTTTATTATTAAAAATTAATTTTAAAAATAATAAAAACTACTTATCCTCTTTCAGGATAAGTAGTAGTTTTAAAATCAATTATATTTGATCCAATATCATCACTTTTTTTGTAATCAACTAAATTTTCATATCGTTGATCAAAATAAGTTAATGAATAACTTTTAGCATTTGATATTTTTAAATTATAACTTTCTTCAACTGGAAAATAAGCATAATATGTATCGCTAATTGTTGTTCCGCTTGTTAAAGTATTTGATGCAACTATAAAATTTCCGTTTTCAATTTTAGCAACTGTGTTATTGTTATTATCTAAAATTTCAATATTTGTAGAAGAATTAACACCTTTAACTTCTAAATAATAGTAGCTTCCATCAGTATTATAAGTAGAAATATTTGATGTAAAGTTTTTATCTTGGTTTGCTAAATGTGATAAACAAATTTCAGGATAATGTGCTAACGCAATTGTTTTAATTGTATCTACATTCATTAAAGTAAAGAAAGTATCAATATTTTTTAAAGAAACATTTGCAAAAGCAGCAACTAAATTTTTAAGAGTATTATATAACTCGCCTTGTTCAACGTTAATTCCTAAATCTTTTAATACTCTATGAAGTAATACTGTAATATCTTTTCCAAATTGAGTTGGATCTTTTAATAAAGTGTTAATTAATAAATCTACATCACTTGAATTGAGTAAGTACTTAACAAAATAAGTTCCAATAGTCATCATGCTTGTTTTGATATTTCCATCTTTATATATAATTTTAAAGATATTTCTTAATCCACCTTGGAAATTTTCAAAGTAATTTTCAAGAGTGTGAACTCCATCATTTACAAAACTTGTAAAAAATTCTTCATCAAATAATCCAAGTGTGTAATTGAATTTATTTTTATAAATACATGATATTTTTCCATCTTTTTCAACTGCTTTGCTTATTGAAGAAAGTTTAAAATCATCAATTGTATATTCTCCTAAAGCGGCATAATCACCTACTTTTTTATAGTTTGAAATTACTCCTTTAATTAATTCGTTATAATTTATATTTCTAATTTTATCTGGTAAGTAATAATCTATTCCATAACGAGTAAAATGAAATTCTTTAGGTGCAATTTTTGTAACTAAATCATTTGGGTTAACAATATTAAATATATTTGAATAAATTTCACTTCTTGGAGAAATATCTTCTAAAAAACTTGCTCCCATTGGAGGTTCAAAACAATAGCAATAAATATCTTCTTTATTTAGCGAAATTTTTCCATTAAATAAAGATTCATTATTGTTTATCTTCTGATCAATTCTTCCAATTGCAAGATTATTAGTAGCTCCTCCTCTTGAATATCCAACAGTCCAAAGCTTAACTTTTCCTTCTATATTATATTTATTAATATAATTTTCTAAAGAATTTAAGTAATTTGTTGAAGCTTCATAAAATCCTTGGTGTCCCTTATAAATAGATCTATCTCCTAAAGTAAAATTACTTGCCCATTCTGTCGTGTAATTTCCACCTCGAGTACCTACTGCAATTAAAGTATAATCATCAATCTTTTTAGATCCAAAAATAACACCAAAAGTATCAGTTGAAGGTTCTTTTTTAAAATCTTCATTAACATCGATATTTGTAAAATCAGCATTTTTTAAAAAAATATCAGCATTTTTATATCTATATGTTGAATCAATATTTTTTGCATTACTTGCAAAACTTGCCATTGCAAAAGCTAAAGATGTAGTAGCTAATGATGAATTGTAGTTAAGTGAAGAATTAGAAAAATAAGAATCAGTGTAATAACTAATACTTGTATAATCTTCTTCTTTATATGAAAATGAAAATTCAATTTTTGATTTATCACCAGATTGACATGATGTTAATAACATACTACCTAATAAAGTAGGAATAATAAATTTTTTAAATTTCATGCCAAAATTTTACCACAATTTAAAAAAATAAGATAGAAACCCTAATAAAATGATATAATTTTTAAACGTATGGAAAATAATCTTGCTTATAACGAAATATTATATTTAAAAAGAAAAGAATTAAACTTATCTAAAAAGGAAATGGCTAAATTTTTAGGTGTTTCTTCCTTTTTATATGGATATTATGAAGCAGGATATATTAAACCAAATAAGAAAGCAATCGAAAATATTTCTAAAGCATTAAACATTGATTATGCATGCTTTTTTGAAGATATGAGATCATATCCTGTTGAAATCATTGAAGAAGAAAAAGGTATTGCGGTTTGGTTTCGTAAAAAAATTTCAAAATTGTGGGCAAAACTTGTTTTAGTAGGATTTACCTTAATTTCTATTGGAATTATGTGTGTAGGATTTTATGAATATAATTATGTTACAAATAATTCTAGAAATTTCTATAGTGAAAAATACTTACAAGTTGTTGATGGAATTAGAGAAAAAGGAGGTCAAACTTATTCTCTTTTACATGAATTTGAAAGACCAGAAATCCATTATGCAGTTGATAATAAATTTATTTCGATAACTGGATCTACAAATGATTATTCAATTCGTAGTTTAAATGCATATGTTAATTATAAAAATACTAATAGTAGTGTTTATTATATTGTTCCAAATTTAGCAGAAAATTCATTAGTTTCTTTAGATGTTCAATATGTTGATTACCTTAATTTAACAAAATATATTTCATCCTTTACGGTAAATTATGGAAAATTTTATATCGATGAATATGTAATGCTTGAAAATGGAGAAAACCTTGATAAAGAATCTTCTTTATATAAAGAAGTTCAAGGTAAAATGTGTGAATATGTTGATAATATTAAAAGTGATTTTAATTTATTGTTAAAAGAAAAACTAGGATTAAGTTATGATTTCTATGATGAAATTTTAGTAGATCACGCAAAAGGTGCAAGTGTCAATGTTGAAAAAGAAATTACATCTTTAGTATTAATATTTTCAGGAATTGGATTAACTGGACTCTTCCTTTTTACAATTATATTTTCATTCTTCTTTGCAATTAAAAATACAAAGAGTAAAAATACAATGAGTTTAGAACTTGCTAGTGATGATCTTGTAATTAATAATGATGAAAATAATGAAATCAAAGAAGTTAAAATAGAAGAAACAAAAGAATTAACTATTAAAGAAAAAGAATCTAAAAATGAAGAAGTTTATGATTATACAAAACCAATAGGAAGAAGAACTCCTAAAAAAGATATTAGATTTTTCCCATTTATTCCAGAAACTGTCTTTGAAATAATTGGTATTATTCTTGTTATGCTCGGATCTATTAGAATCATTTATATGATTTATTATATCTTTGCGGGTAGTGGAATAAATTATGAAGTTTATGATCAAATATCAAAAGGATTATTCTCTACTTTTACAATAGGTATGTTCCTTCTTTACTTTATTGATTTTGATATTTATCTTGATGACAAAAGAAGTTTAAGAAATTTATTTGGATATTTATTAGTATTTGTAGGTTTATATGTTTCTGAATGTATTTTAATAGAATATTTGATAAGAATGCGTGGATTATTCACGCTGGTAGGTGAAAAATACATTATTCCAAATAACTTTGGATCAATTGCAGGATATTTTGCAATTATGTTCTTCTTATTTTATAATCCAAAATTCTTAACTACTAAGAAAAGAACAATTATTTTTAGATCTTTAAGCATAATTCCAATTCTTTGGATATTCATAATGACATTAATTTTTGAAAATTATAAAGCTTGGGGATGGGATTTACCTTTATGGGGAAAATATTTCTTCAATAGTGAAAGACCTCAATTTTCAATACTTTGTGTATGCTATCTTGTTGGACTTTATTTTATTAGATTATTCTTCAAACATAGATATGGAGAAGAAAACGCTAAAAAATTCTTCTGTGGAAATAGATTTTATTTCATTAAAAATATCTTTATTTGCTTACTTGTAGCATTAATTGCAATATTTGAATATGTTTTAAAAGATTCAAATACTAATATTAAAGGTATTGGAAATTATTATCAAATTGCATATTTAATTCCTATCTTATTCTTTTATCATCCTCATCATGGATCTAGAAATAAAGGAGTTGATTATTTAACTTTAGGTTTATATGGATTCTTCCTTTGTTTTGGTTATGTTATTGCGGGATTAATTGTTTTAGGTTTATTATTAAGATAGTAAAATAGGTATATCGAAAAACACGATATACCTATATTTTTATAATGGATTTTTAATAAAATGTCCTCTTGTATTATTTTTAGGATCAAAAATTCTTTCTTCATTATGTATAGAATTTAATTTATTAAGTGCTAAATTGATAATTCTTAAGGATTCTTCTTTATTTTCGTTAGTTAATCTAATTCTAAATGAATTAATATGATTAACTTTATCCATTAAATCGATTAAATTTAACTTTTTAGATGATTTAATTTCTAAAGTACAATCCTTATGAAAAGTAACAGGGAATGATTCATAACTATCTTTTAAAGAATATTCATGTTTTCTACATTCTCCACACATTCCAAGTCTTTTTAAAGGACAATATTTCATATTCATAACTGGAATATTTCCATATACGATTAATTCTAAATTTGGATATGAATTATATTCTTTATAGTAATTATCTACTAAAGAATTAATATGTTCTTTATCAATTTCGTATGATAAAGTTACTTTTTTAATACCTAAAGAATGTAAAATTGCTACATTTTTATAATTAACAACATTAAATGAATAATCACTTACTAAATCTTTATTTTTATCTTTATAGTAATTAATTCCTCCATATCCTCCAATTAAAATTTCTTTTGAATCAGAATTTATGTAATTTAAGTTATTTCTTCTAGAAATATTTTTATAATAAATGTTTTTAATTCCAAGTTCTTTACATGCTTCTACTTGTTCGTCTGTATAACATTCAACACTTAAAGAAGGAGAACTAGTTTCAAAAATAGTAGGAATAAATTCAATTGGATTATCGTTTTTAATGATTTTATTTTTTAGTCTAGCATTATTTAAATTTTCAATAGCTTTTCTTCTTACTTCATTTAATTCTTTTAAAGGAATAAAGATATTATTATCCATATCAATATTTAATTCTTTAATAAAATATGGAGTATCATTAAGCTTATTTAATTGTTTTTCAATATCTTCTTTACTAGTTCCTTTATTTATTGCACTTGTAATAATGTAATCACTATTAAAATATCCTTTATAATTTAAATATTCAATCTTAATAAATATTGGTTTATTAATCTTACATGTTAAAGATACTTTTAATGGGAGTCTAGAATAAATATTATTTTTACTTTCTTCTTCGATCAATTTTAATTCTTTAATATCTTTAGTTTTATATACTTTATCTTTTAAATGTACTTGCTTTTCAAGATAAATGATTACTACTTTTGAAGAAGATTCAATTTCTTTAAAATCAGGATCAAACATTTTAGTAATTGGAAGAGAGATTTCTTTTGTAATATCTCCATTTTCAATTCTAATTATATCCCCTTTATTTAGTTCACTAGATAATCTAATCCAAACTTTATTTTTATTGATATTACAAATTTCTCCAATTAAATATCCATTATTGTTTGGTCTTTCAATATTTGAAATATCTTCAATTTTTGTATTATTAATGAATCCTTTAGTGTAATTTCTATTAAAAACTTTATTTAATTCGTTTAAATCTACGTTCGTATTATCAATAATTTTTCTATAAGTAGAAGTAACTTTAGCAACATATTGAGGCTCTTTCATTCTTCCTTCAATTTTAAATGAATCAATAAATCTCATATTATCGATAAAAGAAGAAGTATTTAAATCTTTTAAACTTAAAAGATATCCTTTTTTAATTAATTTATTATTATCTTCAATTAAAGAATAGATTTGTCTACAACAACCTGCACATCTTCCTCTATTAGCACTTCTTTCTCCAATGTAAGATGACATTAAACAATTTCCACTATAAGAGACACATAATGCTCCATGAATAAAAGTTTCAACTTCAATATTTAATTTTTCTTTGATTTCTTTTACTCTTGAAAGTGGAGTTTCTCTTGCTAAAACAACTCTTTTAATACCTAAATCTTTAAAGAAAGTAGATGCATAAATATCATCAATTCCAACTTGAGTTGATGCATGAGCTTCAATACTTTTATAGTTATTAGTAATATATGTAAGTAATGTTAAATCTTGAACGATAATTGCATCTACTCCAATACTTGCAAGGTGATCTACAGTTTTAAAAGCTTCTTCTAATTCTTCATCATAAAGAATAGTGTTCATTGTAACATTAATTTTTACATTTCTTAAATGTGCATAATCTACAAATTCTTTTAAATTTTCTAAAGAAAAATTTGTAGCGTATGCTCTTGCACTAAATTTATTTAATCCAAGATATATTGCGTTACATCCATTAGATATAGCATTATAAAATGCTTCAGGAGTTCCAGCAGGTGATAATAATTCAATTTCTTTTTTCATATAAAAAATATTTTACCATTTTAAAGAATGATATTTAATTGATATTTATAAAATTGATAACAAAATAGAAGTATGATTATTAAATATAAAGATTTTAAGATTGGAAAAGAAGGAAAAATTAAATTAATTTCTCTTTATAAAGAAGATTGCTATTCTTTTAATGAAAAGAATGTTTTTTATAACACTAAAGAAAATGAAAGTGAAGGGTATTATGTAGAACCTTGGTTTTTAGAAATAAATGATGAAAATAGATTACCAGAATTTGTATATGATACCTCATATGTTTATTCATACACTTATTATGAAGATTTAGATTACTATGAAGTTATTTTAGTTAATGATCCAATGGACGTTAAGATTAATGAAGGATACAACGAAGAATATTTATCAAAGAAACTAGCATAATTATAAAACATGAATTTTTAATAAAAATAATCTTTTTTAAAATAGAGGTATATAATATTTATATAAGTTAATTTTAAGGAGATAACTGAAAATGAATAATAAATGTGTAGTTATTACAGGAAGTGCTAGAGGGTTTGGATTTGAACAAGCTAAAAAATTCAAAGAATTAGGTTTTAATGTTGTTATTAGTGATATTAAAGAAGAATTATTGAGTGAAGCTTTAGAAAAGTTAGAGAAAATTAATAAAGAAAATACTAAAGCAATAAGTGTTAAATGTAATGTTACTAGTTATGAAGAATTAGAAAATTTATATTTAAAAGCAAAAGAAACCTTTGGAAGAGTTGATATTTGGGTAAATAATGCTGGAGTTAATCAACCTGATAAAGCAGTTTATGAATTAAAGAAAGAAGAAATTGATTTCTTACTTGATATTGATTTAAAAGGTGCAATCTATGGATCAAAAATTGCTTTTAAATATATGAAAGAACAAGGTTTTGGTCAAATTTATAATGTTGAAGGTTATGGATCAAATGATGCGATGATGAAAGGTTTAACAATTTATGGAACAAGTAAAAGAGCTATAACTTATTTTACTTTAGCACTTGCTAAAGAAAGTGAAGAAGTAACTAAAGGAAAGGTTTGTGTTTGTAGACTAACTCCTGGAATTATGATTACTAATTTTATTAAGAGTGCTAATGGTGATAAAACTCATATTGATTTACCTGAAAAAACTAAAAAAGTTTATAATATTTTAGGTGATTATCCAGAAACTATTGTTAATTATTCAGTTCCAAGAATGATTAAAAATACTAAAAACAATGCAAGAATTATGTGGCTTACTAATAAAAGAGCATTTGGAAGATTCTTAAAAGCACCATTTAACAAAAGAGATTTCTTTAAAGAATAATTATTATAAGGTGGATTTATTCCATCTTTTAATTTGGAGACTAAAAAAGATAGGATTTAAACCTATCTTATAGTTATTTACAAAGTTTTTTACGATATTCAATGTATTTTGCTAAAACATCAACTGTTTCATCAACACCAATATCACTATTAATTAAAAAATCATAGTCATAACTTCTTCCCCATTTAGTATCAGTAAAGTAGTTATGGTATCTTGATCTTGCTTTATTAGTTTTCTTAATAATATCTTCAGCTTTATTTTCTTCAAGATGATAATAAGTTACACATCTTTTAATTTTTTCTTCCATTGAAGCTTGAATAAAGATTTTAATTAAGTCTTTTCTATCTTTTAAGATGTAATCTGCACATCTTCCAACGATAATACAATCTCCATTTTCTGCAAGTTTTTTAATTGCATTTGTTTCTTCAACATATAAATTATCTGTTAAAGAAAGTTGGCCTCCAAAGAATGAATCAAAGATTGAATTAACTTTTTCTTCATTATTTTTAATAAAACCATGTGCAAAATTAGAATTTTTTGCAGCTTCTTCAATAATTTCTTTGTCATAGACTGGAATGTTTAATTTTTCTGCTAATTTTTTAGCGATATATCTTCCTCCAGATCCATATTCTCTTCCAATAGTAATAATCATATTTTTTACCTTCTTTTAATAAAAATATTTTACCATTTTTTTGTGAATTAGATAAGTTAAAATTAAACTAAATCTTGAAATTATTTCATGTAACTATTATCTTTTTTATTATAAAAAGATAACTATTGAGGAATTATTTATATGAAATTTCAAAGAAAAGTAGAAAGATTAAAATACCATTTTGAACCTAAAAAAGGATGGATGAATGATCCAAATGGACTTATAAAATTCAATGGAGTTTATCATGCTTTTTATCAACATTATCCTTACGCAAAAGTTTGGGGACCAATGCATTGGGGACACGCCACAAGTAAAGATTTAATCCATTGGAATGAAGAACAAATTGCGTTATATCCAGATAAAATTTATGAAAATGATGGAGGATGTTTTTCAGGAAGTGCTATAGAAAAAGATGGTATTTTATACTTATTTTATACATCAGTTTCAAAAGAATTAGGGCAAACTCAATCACTTGCAATGAGTAAAGATGGAATTAATTTTGAAAAATACGATAAAAATCCAATAATTGATAAGGTTCCAGAAGACGGAAGCAAAGATTTTAGAGATCCAAAAGTTTTTAAATTTGAAGATAAATACATGATGGTATGTGGATCAGGTAAAGATAAAATTGGTAAAGTTTTATTATTTGAATCTAATGATTTATTTAATTGGTCATATGTTGGAGTTCTTTTTGAAGATGAAAGTTGTGGAGAAGTTATTGAATGTCCTGACTTTTTTAAACTTGGAGATGATTATGTTTTAATGTTTTCAATGATGAATAAAAAACTATATTCTACTAATTTTATAGTGGGTTCATTTGATGGTAAAAAGTTTAAAGAAAAATATCGAGTTCAAAATGAAGCAGGACCTGAATTTT
This sequence comes from Phocaeicola dorei, assembly GCA_963632375.1. GTDB lineage: Bacteria > Bacillota_I > Bacilli_A > RFN20 > CAG-826 > Onthovivens. The sequence continues at coordinate 24,526 of CAVGUB010000023.1, forward strand.
ATGCACCTCAAACATTCTTTGATGGAAAAAGAAGAATAATAATTGGATGGATGTATAGTTGGACAAAAGCACCTGATAAATATTGTGACTATGCAGGTGCGTTATCAATCCCTAGAGAACTAAAAATAGTTAATGGAAAACTTTTAAATTTTCCAGTTGAAGAAGTGGTACCTTTACTTAAAAAAGAATGTAAAGGAGTAAAAATTAAAAATAATACTCTTTATGCTTTTAATAGAAAATTTAATCTTAAAGTTGATGTTAAAGATATTGATATTTTAGAAGACACTAAAACAGTTGAAATATTCATTAATAAAGGTGAAGAATCTTTTACTTTGTGGAAAAAGAAAGATACATTATTAGATAAACGTAGATATAAAAAAGAAAAGGAAAAAGAAGCTAAGAAAACTAAAAAAATCGATTAATTACAATCGATTTTTTGTTTGTTTTAAAATTCTTTCTTTAATTCTCTTTCCATTAATAATTTAATTTCTTCACTAGGAATTTTATTTAAAAATAATACATTATATAAACTTTGAGTTATTGGCATTTCAATATCGTATTCTTTACATGCATCATTTAAGAATTTACACGCATTAATACCTTCAACCGTTGTTTTATTATTTTCCATTATTTCTTTAGCGTTATCTTTTTTACCAATTTCATATCCGAAAGAGAAATTACGAGAAGAAAAAGAAGAACAAGTTAAAAATAAATCTCCAATCCCAGTTAATCCTAAAAAAGTTTCTTTTTTAGCACCTTTATAAATTCCAAATTTACACATTTCATGTAATCCACGAGTAATTAAAGCAGCTTTTGCGTTATCTTTATATCCAAGTCCTGTTGCAATTCCACTTGCAATTGCAATAACATTTTTAATACATGCAGCGTATTCTGCACCAATTTCATCATCATTTGTGTACACTCTAAAATAAGAATTTGAGAATAATTCTTGAACAATTTTAGAATATTTAGTGTTTTTAGATACTGCACTTACTAAAGTTAATTCTTTAGATGCAACTTCTTTTGCAAAAGAAGGACCAATTAAAGAAACAACATCTTTATAAGAAAAATCTTTTAAATAATTTTTAATAGTGTCAGATAAAGGAGAAAAAGTAACTTTATCTAAACCCTTAGATACATTAATAATTAATACATTTCCCTTACTATATTTTTTAATTTCATTACAAATAAATTCTAAAGTAGAAGATGGAGTTGCAATTAAAATTACCTCTGGATTAAATTCATTTAAAGAATATTTAATATCATTAGAAGATTTTAAATTATCGTTTAATTTAATACCTTCTAAATATTTAGAATTTGTATGATTTAAATTAATTTCATTAACTTCATTTATATTTCTTCCATAAAGTAATACTTCATGATTATTATCACTTAAAACATTTCCTAGTGCACTTCCCCATGCACCACTTCCTAATACAGTTATTTTCATATCAATATTTTATTAAATTTATAGATAAATTTTAAGTAATTTTAAATTTTTACAATATCTTTACAATTTTTTACACTAGCAAGGTTTAATCTAAAATTTATTAATCTAATAATATAAGCGTTAAGTTTTATTAGGAGAAATTTTAAAAATATGAAAAACTTTAAAAAATGTTTCGTTAGTTTAGTAGTTTTAGGTACACTTGCAAGTTGTGGAGGTAATACTTCCTCATTTGATACATCAAAAAATATTAATTTATATACTCGTGATACTACAAGTGGTACTCGTGATGGATTTTTTACTAAAATTGGATTAGAAAGTGCAAAATCAAGAGATGATAAAAATCCAGATTATTCAGGTGATAATAGAATTAAATCTAGTGTAGTTACAGTTTCAAGTAACGCTGATATGTTAGTAAAAATTCAAAATGATGTTTATGGACTTGGTTATGCATCCCTTGCAAGTGTTGAAGAAGACACAACAGGAAAAATTAAAGGATTAGAATATGAAGGAGTTAAAGCTAGTGAATCAACTGTTTTAGATGGAACTTATAAATTAACTAGAAATTTTAACTATATTATTAGAAGTGAATATAGCGACTCAAAAAAAGGTAAACTTTGCTCAGCATTTGTAGCATTTATGTTTTCTAAAGATGGAAAACGTATTATGAAAGAAAGTGATGGAATTTTAAGTGTTACAGGTTCTTCTTGGAGTGAACTTTCTAAAGAATATGAAGATGTTTTAAATGATGAATCATTAAGTTTTGAAATTAAAGTAGGAGGATCAACTTCAGTTCAAAAAATGTCTCAAAAATTAACATCATCTTTTAAAGAATATGTTAAATCTTCAAATGTTAAATTTACTCATAATCATGGTGGAAGTGGAGACGCTTATAAATACACTCAAGGAAGTGAAAAAGATAGTGTTAGTGCATTAGATATTGCATTTTTAAGTAGAGAATTAAAAGATAGTGAAAAAGCAAATGAAGGAACTAGTGGAAAAATGTGTGTTGATGCAATTGTTCCAATTGTAAATTCAAATAATTCATATGTTTCTACCTCTCAAAATGTATTAGCAAGTATGTATAGTAAAGATGGAAAAAATGATAAGGGAGAAGAAATAGGAACAATTTCAACTTGGAAAGAAGTAATTAAATAAAATTTACAAAATCTTTACAAATCTTTACACCTGCTTGGTTTAATCAAAATTCAATAATACTTAATATATTGATGTATGGAAAATATATTAAGTGAAGAAAAGATATTAAAAAACTCAAAAAGAAAGATGATACTTGATAAAAGTATGTTCTTTCTTTTTTTATTTATAGCGTTAATTTGTACTAGTGTAATTGTAATTACAGTAGTAGTTATTTTAGTAAAAGGAATATCTCCTTTCTTTAAAAATTATTCAACTGATCCAAGTGTTGTAGTTACTCCTTCTTTTAAAGAGTTTTTATTTGGATGTAATTGGAGTAATTATGGAGCGTTTTATTTATTAATTAATACTTTAATTGCAGTTATTTTATCATTAATAATTTCAATTCCTGTATCGATTTTAACTGCTCTTTTTATTACTCGTATTGCTCCTAAATATTTATCAATATTTTTTAAAAGTGGAATAGAACTTTTATCTTCAATTCCTTCTATTATATTTGGTTTATTTGGTCAAATGGTAATTTGTCCTTTTGTGAATAATTTTGCTACTTTTTTAGGTTTTCAAACAATGGGGGGTGCTAGTTTACTTTCTGGAATTATTATTCTTGCGTGTATGTCAATTCCTACTATTACAATTGTTTCAATTACATCTCTTCAAAGTGTCGAAAAATCATATATTGAAGGAAGTATTGCTTTGGGTGCTACTAAAAGTGAAACTAATTTTAAAGTTGTAATTAAAGGTGCAACTAGTGGAATTATTAGTGGAATAATCCTTGGAATTGGAAGAAGTCTTGGAGAAGCTACTGCAATTTCTTTAGTAATTGGAAATGCTTTAAAAGGACCTACCTTATTTTTATTTGATCCTTCAAGTACATTAACTACTATTATGATGCTTGGTTTAACTGAAGCTAGTGGACTTGAATATGATATGAAATTTACTTTAGGAATTTATTTAATGCTTGTAATTATTATTACTAATTTATGTTTAAATGGATTAAAAAATAAAATTACTAATCCATATAAGAAAGAAAATAAAGTAATTAGATATATAAAAGATAGATTTATTGATTTAAAAGTAATGATTAAAAGTAAGAAAAGGTAAAAATTATGGAAAATGAATTAAAAAGAAAACCATTAACTACTAAAAGAAAAGCAAAAGATATCTTAAGAAATGTTTTTACGTATATTTCTTCAATATTTTCTATTGGATTACTTGTTTATATTGTAGTCTATATCACGATGAATGGATGTAAAAACTTATCTTGGAATTTTATTATTAGTGATTACAAAGAAGAAAGTTATTCATTACATCTAAGAAGTGATTTTAAATTTGATGAAAATTTAAGAACTTTTGAATTTAAAGATAATTCAGAAAACGTAAAAAAATCATATAAATATGGGGTTAGTTTTATTGAAAGTAAAACAAATGAAGGTGAAAATGTTATTAAAATAAATGAAATTTGTAGTAACAGTTATTTTAATGAATTGCTTGATTCTAAAAATAATGTATTTACTAAATTTAATGAAAAATCTACCTATGTTTATTATTTATATGTTGAAAATGAAGATGGAGAAGAAGTAAGTTGTAATAAAAAAGATATTAATTCATTTGTAGAAACACTTGATAATTCAATAAAAATTGAATCTTTAAGTATTAGAACTTTTGGAGGTGGAATTAGAGGAAGTTTGATTACTACTTTCTATTTAATTGGATTAACTTTAGTGATTGCATTACCTCTTGGGATTGGAGGAGCGATTTATTTAGCATTATTTTCTAAGAAAAATAAAATTAATAAGTTAATTAGAAGCTTAATCGATATGACAAGTGCAATTCCTTCAATTATCTTTGGATTTTTAGGAATATTAATCTTTATTCCTTTTATAAATTCTACTTTTAAATCTAATGGACCTTCAATTCTTGCTAGTGCTTTAACTCTTGCAGTTATGCTTATTCCTTTAATTACAAAAACTGTAGAAGAAGCGATAAATGAAGTACCAAGTGGATATTTAGAAAATTCATTAGCGTTAGGTGCTAGTAAAACTGAAACGATATTTAAATTAATTTTACCTAATTCAATTGGAGGAATTTTAACTAGTGTTACCTTATCAATTGGAAGAATTATTGGAGAAAGTGCCGCTTTAATCTTTGTTCTTGGAACAAGTGCAAGTGATACTGTTTTAGTTAATCAATCATCTACTAGTTTATCCACCCATATCTGGATGTTACTTAATACTAGTGAAACTCCAAATTATGAAGCTGCAAGTACTATTGCGTTAATAATTTTAATTATTGTGTTAATACTTTCATTAATTACTAAATTAATTGAATATAAATTTGTTAAAAAAAGGAGATAGAAATGGATAATAAAGAAGAAATTATTTTTGAAGTAAAAAACCTTAATCTCTATTATGGAGATAAAAAAGCTTTAAAAGATATTAATATTGAAATATATAGAAATAAAGTTACTGCCTTTATTGGACCATCAGGATGTGGAAAATCTACTTTTTTAAGATGTTTTAATAGAATGAATGATTTAATTGAAAATACTAAAGTAGAAGGAGAGATTAAATATAAAGGGAATAATATTTTAGATATTAATCCAATATATTTAAGAACTAAAGTAGGGATGGTATTTCAATCTCCTAATCCATTTCCAATGTCAATTTATAATAACGTTATTTATGGATTAAAATGTCAAGGTGTTAAAAATAAGAAAGAATTAAAAGAAATATGCATTGAATCTTTAGAAAAAGCTGCATTATATAATGAAGTTAAAGACAGGTTAAAAGATAGTGCGTTATCTTTAAGTGGAGGTCAAAAACAAAGACTTTGTATTGCGCGTTGCATTGCTCTTTCACCTGATGTTATTTTAATGGATGAACCAACCTCTGCTTTAGATCCAATTGCAACAAGTAAAGTAGAAGAATTAATTAGAGAATTAAAGAAAGAATTTACTATTATTATTGTTACTCATAACATGCAACAAGCAACAAGAATTAGTGATTATACAGCATTTTTTATGCTTGGAGAATTAGTAGAATATTCAAAAACTGAGGAATTTTTCTCTCATCCAAAAGATTCAAGAAGTGATGATTACATTAATGGTAAGTTTAGTTAATAGAAGGTGAAATATGTATAAAGATGAATTAATTAATGATTTAAAATTAGATACTATTAGAATGATTGAATTAACTTTTAATGATTTATTTTTAGCGTTAGAAAATGTTAAAAAGAATACTGATATTAAAGTTAATGATGATGAAATAGACACAAAATATGTAGAAATTGAATCATTAAGTTTAAAAATATTATTAAAAGAACAGGTATATTCTAAAGATTTACGTATTGTTACAGGTATTTTAAAGTTAGTAGATGATATCGAAAGAATTGGAGATCATAGTGAAGATTTAGTGTGGTGTGCTAAAAAATTATCTTTAAAAGAAAAATTAATAGATATAAAATCACTTAATATTTTATTAAGTAAAATTAAAGATATGACTACTTTAACTTTAAAAGCGTTTTTAAGTGAAGATATTGAACTTGCAAAAGGAAATATGGAAAAAGATGATGAAATTGATGCATTATATTTAGATACTTTAAAAGAACTTGAAGAATTTAAAGATAAAAATGAATACCAAAATTTAATTATTTATTCTACTTTAATTGCAAAATATTTAGAAAGAGTAGGAGACCATTTAGTAAATATAAATGAATGGATAATTTATATTAAAAATGGAGAATATAAAGGTAAAGTGATAATATAATTATATGAAAAGAGTAATTTATTCAGTAGAAGATGATAAAGATATCTCTTCAATTATTCGTCTTGCTTTAGTTAGTGCAGGTTATGAAGTTCATTCTTTTTTAGATGGAGAAAGCTTTTTAGACGCGTTTAATAATAAAAAACCAGATTTAATCTTACTTGATATGATGCTTCCTAAAATTAGTGGAGAAGAAATATTAAAATATATTCGTAATAATAAATTAAATAATGATATTGATATCATTATTATTAGTGCGAATAAATTATTAAATGATAAAGTTACAGGTCTTTCTTTAGGAGCGGATGACTATATTGAAAAACCTTTTGAAATATTAGAATTAATTTCAAGAGTAAATGCAAGATTTAGAAAATCTAAATCTAGAGTTTTAATGCTTCATGATTTTGAAATTGATGAAGATAAAAGAATAATTACTAAAAATGATAAAGAATATATCCTTACTAATACTGAATTTGATTTATTAGTACTTTTAATTAAAAATAATGGGAAATGTTTATCTCGAGATGAAATAATGAGAGAACTTTGGGGAGAAGATTCAAATTATGAATCTCGCACTATTGATATGCATATTAGAAATATAAGAAAGAAATTAAATGATGATGGGATTATTCTTACGCTTCATGGACATGGGTATAGAGTAGATGAATAAAAAAAGATTAATAATCATAGATTTTATATTTTTAATTTCAACTTTCTTAATATTTTTATTAAGTTTATTTTCAATTTCATCTAAACTTCAAAATGATTCCATACTTGATTTAAATAATTATGTATCAATTATTGATAATATTTATCAAAGTGATGATTATTTAGATGAAATTGAAGATTATTTTAAGGATTTACCTTCTTTTAGAATTACAATTTTATCGTATAAAGATGGAAGTGTTATTTACGATAATAACAAAAATTACAATAAAGATGAGAATAGACTTGATGAATTTATTCTTCATCAAGATGGGAAAGCATATTACAAAGTTTCATTAACAACATCTAAAGATACTTTATATGTTGTTAAAAGAAGTAAATCTACATTAAATTTTATTAGACTTGGAATTACTAAAAACGAAGTACTTAATTTTACGTATAATGTATCAATTGTAGGATCAATTCTACTTTTAATTCTTAATTTAGTTTTCTTCTATTTATCGTATCTTTATTACAAAAATAACATAAAATCATTAAAATTAGAGATTAATAAGCTTAATACTTTAGTAAATGACACTAGTATTGTTAATAATAATATTGATATTGAATCAATTAAAGAAATGATTAATAAAACTTATTCTTTGCTTGATTTAAAGATTAAAGAATTAGAAAGTGAGAAGAATCAAAATACATTCATATTAGATAATATGGATGAAGGATTTATTATTTTAGATGATAAATTTAATATTAAAGAGATTAATAAATACGCTTATTCAATATTTAAATGTAATAACGATATTAAAAATAAGAATATATTATAC
>CAVGUB010000024.1:0-4359 GCA_963632375.1 Phocaeicola dorei
TAATAAATGTATGGAAAAATTTGTTATTAAAGATTCTAAAATTATTCTTTTAGATGGTGATTCCGAAATTGGATTTATTAAATTTGAATTAGAAAATAATGTTTTAAAAATTATTTCTACTGTCGTGCATGATGCATATCAAGGAAAAGGATATGCAAAAACATTAATGAAAGAATGTGAAAAGTATGTTAGAGAAAATGGTTATAAAGTAGAACCAATTTGCAGTTATGCTAAAAAATATTTTAATAATGTATCAGATTTAGACATTATTAAATAATTGTATAGTAAAATTTTTAAATATTTCTTGATAGTTACGCACTTTTTCTTTAATATATTTAGTATTTAAAGGAGATTTTTAGAAGTGGACGACCCGTGTTTTAATATTTTAAGCGATGTTACATCAACATCATCAACTGTATTTGGAATGCCAGATTATGTGGCGTGGATCCTAATTGCAGTTATGTTAATCATTAGTGGAATTTATAGTGCTAGTGAGAATACATATACAAATTGTAATAAATATCATTTTATTACATTATCAAAAGATGGCTCTTTTACTGCTAAACTCATATTGAGATTAATAGAAAAATTCGATAACACATTAATTACAGTACTAGTTGGTAATAACATAGTACAAACTTTAATGTCTTTTATGTCGGCAATTTTATTTTATAATATGTCGATTGCTTTAGGATGGGGAGATGGTGTTGAAGCGATTGTTTCTACAGTCGTTATGGCTGCTTTAGTTTATATTGTAAGTGATACATGTCCTAAGATTTTAAGTAAAGCTATCCCTAATAAAATGGCATATGTTTTAGTGTATCCAGTAACATTCACTAACATTATTCTTTATCCAGTTATCATGTTATTTAAAGGAATCTTATTTTTAGTACATAAGATGTTTAGAATAAAAGATGAAAACTTATTATCTAAAGAAGATATTATTCATCAAGCTAAACTTGCAATTAATGATGAAAGTGTAGATGAAGAGATTGAAAATAATGAGAAATTATTTGAAAAGAATGAAGAAGAATTATTAGAGAATGCTTTTACATTTGATAAAAAAAGAATCAAAGATATCTATTTACCACTAGACAAGGTAGTAATGCTTGATATTACTAATTTAACAATTGATGAAATTAATGAGAAATTAACTGAAATTCCTTATACTAGAATCCCAATTTATGAAGACGAAAAAACTAATATTAAAGGTATTTTAGTATTAAAATCATATTTTGAAGAATACATTAAAGATGAACATTTAAGTGTATATTCTATTTTAGAAGATGTTGTTGATCTTGATGTTTCTACTCCTTTAGATGATGCTTTTAAAGAACTTAATGTTAAAAAAGTACATTTAGGTATTGTTAAAGATAGCGATAAAATTCTTGGTATCTGTACTATGGAAGATATCTTAGAAGAATTAATTGAAGATATTGACGAAAAGAAAAATATCTCTAGTGTGGAGGTAAAATAATATGAAAAGTTATATTATTATTTTATATTCCATTGCAATTGTAGTTTTAATTTTCTTATCATTCTTCTTTTCTTCAAGTGATATGGCATATGGAAGTGTTGATATTATTAAATTTGAAAGAGAATTAGACACTAATAAGAAAAAATCATTCTTAAGAGCGTATAAATTATCTAAAAATTACGATAAAACTATCTCTACAATTTTACTTTTAAATGATACTGTTAATGCAGGTTTAGATTCAGTTTCTACTTTACTTGGTGTTAATCTTGCTATCCAATTAATTGGTGCTGATCCAAGTGGACAAGTGGCAGAAAATTGGGGTTTTATTGCGTCAATGATTTGTCTTGTTATTAAGATTATTTTTGGAGAAATTATCGCTAAATCATTAGGTAAAATTTATAACTTCAAATTTACTAAATTATACGCAAATATTATTAATGTTTGTAATTACATCTTTATTCCTATTACTTATATTGTTACATTATTTGCAAAAGTTGTTACATTCCCTGTTACAAAGTTTGTAAAAGATGGAGAAATCTTAGATGATGATCTTCACGAAATGATTGATGATATTGAAGAACATGGTCAAGTAGATGAAGAAAAAGCAGATTTATTACACGATACAATTACATATACTACTACTGAAGCATATGAAATTATGACTCCTCGAGTTGATCTATACGCTTTTGATATTAATGATGATATTGAAGAAATCATTAATAATCCTAAAACTTATAGATATTCTCGTGTTCCAGTATATGAAGATACAATCGATAATATCATTGGATACGTTAATACTAGAAAGTTAATCCAATTAAAATTATCTAAAAAAGAAATTGATATTAGATCAATTTTAATGGAACCATTAAAATTCCCTCGTTCTATTGAAATTAATGAAATCTTAAAGATATTTAAAAAAGAAAAACAACACTTTGCATTAATCATTGATGAATATGGTGGAATTGAAGGTATTGTTACAATGGAAGATATCTTAGAAGAAATTGTTGGAGATATTTGGGACGAAAATGATGATCCAGACGCAACAATTAGTGAAACTAATAATGAAAATACATATTTCATTGATGGTAAACTTAATCTTGAAGATTTCTGTGAATTATTTGAATTAGATTTTGACGATATCAATACAGAATATGTTTCAATTGGTGGATTCATTATTGAACTTTTAGGAGATAAATTCGCTAAAGTTGGAGATGTTATCCAATATAAAAATGTCCAAATGACAATTATCAGTTTAGATAAGAATAACACTATTGAAAAGATTAAAGCTACTAAACTTGATATTGAAGAAGATGAAAAAGATAAGAAATAATAAATTGGTCTCTAGAAATGGAGACTTTTTTATTGCACTAAATCAATAAAATAGTGAAATATCTTTTTTGAGTAAGCACAAAGATTGTAAATATTTTGTAAATTTTTAAAAATAACTTTTTAAATTATTAATTCAACTTTTATAATATTAATAACGTATAAAAAGGAGAAAATATGAATAATTCTAACTCTAAAGAAGACATTCAATTAAAGCTCAATTATAAAAGAACATTTATAATTGGTTTTGCTTTCTTTGGAATTCTTCTATTATGGCAAGTCTATGATTCATGGTGTCCTACTTTCTTAACTGAACTTTTTACTAAAGCATTAAAAGCAGATAGTGAAAAAGAAGTTCAATATTTAGTAGGTATTGTTATGGCATTAGATAATCTTGCCGCAATCATTATGCTTCCAATATTTGGACATTTAAGTGATAAAACTCATACCAAATTAGGAAAAAGAATGCCTTACATCTTAATTGGAACACTTGTTTGTGCAATTGTATTCCCATTTATTCCTGTAGCATTCCATTACAATAACTTAGCAGGTACTATTGCTACAATGGCGATTGTTGTATTCTTTGCAATGATGTATCGAAATCCTGCTGTTAGTTTAATGCCTGATATTACTCCTAAACCTTTAAGAAGTAAAGCTAATGGTATTATTAATATTATGGGTTATTTAGGTGGAGCATGTGCTACTTTAGTGGGACTTTTCTTTGTATTAAATGATTATTTAGGTACAAAAGGATATAAAAATGGTATTACTGGAAATATTTGGATTATTGAAGCACCATTTTTAATCGGTTCTGTCTTAATGGTTATTTCTTGTTTAATTTTATTCTTTACAATTAAAGAAAATAAACTTGAAGAAGAATTAAAACCTGAACTTGAAATGGGTGAAAAATTATCAGAAGTTAAAGGTCAAATTGCAGATGAAAATCAAAAATTAAGTAAAGAAAACTTAATCATGTTACTTTTAATCCTTGCTGCTGAATTCTTCTGGTTTATGGCTGATAATGGGGTTGGTACATTTATGGGTAACTACACAATTTATCACTTAAAAGCAAGTAGCCAATCCAATATGATTAATATTATTGTTGGTGGATTAGGTAGTGTTATTGGATTTGCAATTGGAGGAATAATTGCTAGTAAAATTGGAAGAAAATGGACTATTGTTGGAGGATTATGTTTAACAGTTGTTTCACTTCTTTCTTGGGCATTATGTTCTCAATTTATTCCTGCAAATGGTACTTTCCCAATTTATATTTATATTGTTTGGTTCTTTAAAGGACTTGGAATGTCACTAGTCCACGTTAACTCATTCCCAATGGTTGTTGAACTTTGTACTTCTAAAAAGATTGGTAAATTCACTGGATATTACTACGCAGCAAGTATGAGCGCTCAAACAATAACTCCAGTAGTTCTTGGACTTTTAATGCTTAATCCTTCATTTGATTTTGGTATTTTACCTTGGTATGCATTAATTTGTTGTGCTATTTCACTTTTAATCTTTGTATTTATTAAAAATGTTAAATCAAAGAAAACAACATT
>CAVGUB010000025.1:0-10646 GCA_963632375.1 Phocaeicola dorei
ATGAAGCAAGCAGATAAATTGACCTTCACCTTTATAAAAACAAGGGAAAAGATGAATTGCATCTTTAAGCATTTCACTTCTATAAAAAGAATCATTATCAAAAATATGAATTGTTTCCATATCTTCGTGATTTTTTAAAAAATCTAATATTATTTTTTCATTTTCTTCATACGAAAAAGAACAGGTGGAATATACTAAATATCCATCTTTTTTAAGCATATTATATGCTTTATTAATTAAATTTATTTGAGTTTCACTTAAAGCTTCAACTTTTTTAATATTCCAATCAAATTTTGCAAGTTCGTTTTTTCTAAACATTGCACTTCCAGAACATGGAGCATCTAAAATTATTTTGTCAAATTTATTATCGTAATATGATGAATTATCTTTTAGAAAATCAAAATTTGTAATGATAACGTTACTTAAACCTAATTTTTCAATATTAGAAGACATTTTTAAACATCTTTCATGACTAATATCGTTAGAAACTATATTAAAATTCTTATTTTTTAAAGATAAATAAATACTTTTTCCACCTGGAGCAGCACACATATCTAAAACTAAATCATTTTCGTTAATTGGTAAAATTTCACTAACAAGCATACTTGCAGCATCCATAATGTAATAAGCTCCATTATCAAATAAATAATTTTTACCAAATTCATATGTATTTTTATCGTAATAAAAAACATTTTCTAAAAATGGATGTTTTTCAACTAAAGGATATTCTTTTAAGAATTCTTCTTTAGAAATTTTATTTGTATTTAATACTAAAGAATTAGTTCTTTCTAAATCCAAACTATCAATTAATTTATTTATTGTATTTTTATCTAAATATGTCTTTAAATGCTCTTCAAAATTCATTAAAATATTATAATATAATTTGTTTGAAAAATTAACAATAAAAGGGGAGCTGAAATGGACTTTATAGAAATAATTGAACACAAAAGAGATGGTAAAAATTTAACAAAAGAAGAAATTCATTATTTTATTGAAAATTATGTTAAAGGTAATATTCCAGAATATCAAGTTAGTTCACTTTTAATGGCAATCTATTTAAAAGGAATGAATATTGATGAAATTAGTAATTTAACTTACGAAATGATGTATAGTGGAGAAGTTTGGGATCTTTCTTCAATTCCAGGACTTAAAGTTGATAAACATTCAACAGGTGGAGTTGGTGATAAAGTTTCTTTAATTTTAGGACCTTTAGTTGCTTCATGTGGTGCTAAACTTGCTAAAATGAGTGGAAGAGGTTTAGGACATACTGGTGGAACACTTGATAAATTAGAATCTATTCCTGGATTTGATATACATAAAAATTATGAAGAATTTAAAAAACAAGTAAGTGAAGTTGGAATGGCAATTATTGGACAAGATAAAAATATTGATCCTGCAGATAAAAAACTTTATGCATTACGTGATGTTACAGGAACTGTTGGATGTATTCCTTTAATTGCAAGTTCAATTATGTCTAAGAAATTAGCAAGTGGAAGTGATTGCATTCTTTTAGATGTTAAAACTGGAAGTGGTGCTTTTATGAAAGATGTTGAAAGTGCTAAAGAACTTGCTAAAACTATGGTTGATATTGGTAAAAAGTTAAATAAAAACGTTATTGCAGAAATTACTGATATGGATCAACCTTTAGGAAAAGCAGTTGGTAATAACTTAGAAATTAAAGAAGTTATCGATACTTTACATAATAAAGGTCCAAAAGATATTACTGAATTATGTTTAAATAGTGGATCTATTATGCTTGTTCAAGCTAAACTTTTTGAAAATGAAAGTGATGCTTATAATGCTTTAAAAACTAATTTAGAAAATGGTAAAGCATTTGATAAATTTGTAGAATTTGTTGCTGCTCAACATGGTGATACTTCATATATTTTAAATCCATCTAAATTTGATGTTGCTAAAAACATTATTCCTGTATACGCTAAAAAGAGTGGATATGTCCATAAAATCAATGCTTTAGCAATTGGAGTTGCTTCAATGCATCTTGGTGGAGGAAGAGAAACTTTAGAAGATGTAATTGATATGTCAGCAGGTATTATTTTGAATAAAAAAATTGGTGATAAAGTTGAAGAAAATGAATTACTTGCAACTTTATACACCAATAAAGATAATATTAATGAAATTAAAGAAAGTGTATTTAACGCATTTATAATTTCAAAAGAAGAAGTTGATTTAAATAAGGAAAGAATTTTAATTAAATAATTATTTAAATTTTCTTGAATAATACTTTTTAAGTTCAGGAATATTTGAACTTTTAACGTATTTTTCTAACTTTTTATAATTTTCATTTAACGCTTTTTCATAACTTGAAGAAGCGTTTTCATTTGGGATATAGAATTTAGCATTTTTAATAGCTTCTGGAAGATATTCAAGATGTGCCCATAAATCAGGCATATCATAAGGATATTTTTCATCTTCTTTTAAAGAAACAGGAGTATATTTTAAATAAGGCGCAACATCAAGAGGGTATTTTTTAGCCATATCCATTGCTCTATTTATTGCTAAATCTGCTTCTTTTGATTTTGGAGATAAACATAAATCAATAATTGCTACTGAAAGTGGAATAACAGCTTCAGGAAGTCCAACATATTCACTTGCATCAATTGCTGCTTTTACTCTCATACATGCTTGAGGATTAGCAAGTCCAATATCTTCATAAGCAGTTACTAAAAGTCTACGATATAAACTTTGTAAATCGTTTGCAACCATTAGTCTTGCAGCATAATAAAGTGCTGCTTGAACATCACTTCCTCGAATTGATTTTTGTAACGCACTGACACTATCATAATGACTATCTTCATCCTTATCAGATTGAAGATTTGAGTTTTTTAGTATCTTTTTAGTATATTCTAAGTTGATATTTTGAGTATTTGATGCAATAGATAATACCTCTAAACAGTTAAGAGCGTATCTAAAATCACCTGCACTATTTTTAGAAATATACATTAAAGAATCATCATCAATAGAAATTTTATTATTTAATCCTTCTGGATTTGAAATTACTTTTTTTAAGCCTTCAAAGATTTCTAAATCATTTAAAGATTTAACTTCTAAAATATGAAGTCTACTACGAATTGCTTTATTAATTGAAATAAATGGATTAGCAGTAGTTGCACCAATTAAATAGAAAGTTCCATCTTCAACGTATGGAAGTAATAAATCTTGTTTATCTTTATTAATTCGATGAATTTCATCGATAATAATAATTGAATTATCATGATTTTTACATTCTTCAATTGCATTTTCTATTTCTTTTTTATTAGATGTAACTGCGTTTAATTTAATATAAAAAGAATCTAAAGAATTTGCGTATGCTTCTGCAATAGTGGTTTTTCCTGTTCCAGGAGGTCCATAAAGAATAAAAGATAAAGGAGTTTTAGTTTTTATTGAGTTATATAAAAACCCATTTTCTCCAATTATTTCCTTTTGTCCAATAATATCTTCAATTTTTTTAGGTCTTACTCTAAAAGCTAGTGGTTTTAACATGCATTTATTATATAATTTTTCATTAAAATATTGTAGAATAATGAGTATGAAATTATTAATTCAATGTGTTGATCACGCAAGTGTGACGATAGATAACTCTTTATATTCTAAAATTGGTAGAGGATATTTAGTATTTGTGTCTTTTACGTTTGGAGATAATGAAGAAATCATGGAGAAAATGATTACTAAATTATTAAATTTAAGAGTATTTCAAGATGAAAATGGTAAAACAAATTTATCATTAAAAGATGTTAATGGAGAAATTTTAAGTGTTTCTCAGTTTACTTTATATGCAAATATGAAACATGGAAATAGACCATCATTTACTGATTGTTTAACTCCAAGTGTTGCAAAAGATTTATATAGTAAATTTAATTTAAGAATTAAAGAATTAGGATATTCTTTAAGTACAGGTGTATTTGGAGCAGATATGAAAGTAGAACTTATTAATGATGGTCCATTTACAATAATTTTAGATTCAAAGGAAATTTTAAAATGAAAGTAATGTTAGGTTTATCAGGTGGCGTTGATAGTGCTGTCGCTGCTTATTTATTAAAGAAACAAGGTCATGAAGTAATTTGTTGCTTTATGAGAAATTGGGATTCATTAGCAAATAATGATTATTTAGGAAATCCAACAGTTGATAATTCAATTTGTCCTCAAGAACAAGATTATTTAGATGCAAAAGATGTTGCAGATAGACTTGGTCTTAAAATGATGAGAATTGATTTTATTAAAGAATATTGGGATTATGTTTTTAGTTATTTTTTAGATGAATACAAGAAAGGAAGAACTCCAAATCCAGATATATTCTGTAATAAATATATTAAATTTGGACCTTTTATTGATTTTGCTAAAAAGAATGGATGTGACGCAATTGCAATGGGACATTATGCTAAAAAAGAAGTTATAAATGGAGTTCCTCATTTATTTAAAGCGTTTGATAAAACAAAGGATCAATCATATTTTTTAAGTCAAATTGATCATAATCAATTAGATTTTTGTCTTTTTCCTTTAGGAGATATTACTAAAAAAGAAGTAAGAGAGATTGCTAGTGAATTAAATTTAGAAAGTGTTAAAACTAAAAAAGATTCTACTGGGATTTGTTTTATTGGAGAAAGAAATTTTAAAGAATTTTTACAAAATTATATTCCTGCAAAAGAGGGTGATATTATTGAAATCAATAGTGGAATGAAAGTTGGTACTCATGATGGAGTAATGTATTACACTCTTGGTCAAAGAAAAGGACTTGGAATTGGTGGAATTAAAGGACTTAAAAGTAATGGATTCTTTGTATGTAAAAAAGATGTTAAGAATAACATTCTTTATGTTGCAACTGAAAAAGAAGATGAACACTTAAATAGTGATGAATGCACAATTAATATGGTTAATCTTTATAATGATAGAATTCCTGATGGAACACATTTATGCGCTAAATTTAGATATCGTCAAGATGATAAGAAAGTAACTTTATATAATTTAGAAAATGGTGATATTAAGTTAGTGTTTGATGAACCTTATAAAGCAGTTACTCCAGGACAAGCTTGTGTATTATACATGGGTGAAGAATGTCTTGGAGGAGGAATTATTGATAAAGTTTATTATAAAGGTAAGTTAAAGGATTATTAATATGAAAAGGATTAATTCTAGTATTATATTTTTAATTGTAGGAATCTTATTTTTTGTATTATCTGTTTCTTTATTGTTACTTTTAAATGTTCAAGGTGTTAAATACCCTTATTTTACTGAATATCAAGTTGAGATTGTTAGCTTAGTAAAGGGGGTCTATGCAGTTTTTGGGGGAACAGTTGAAATTAAAAGAGGATACTTTATTAAAGATAATTTTGTTGAAGATTCTACATTAACTCAAAGTGTTAATTTAAGATTTGATTATATTACTTTTTTCTTTATTATTTTAAATTTAATTTCAATTATCCTTATCTATTTATTTTATTTTAAAAAGAATAAATTAATATTCTGTTTATCTTTATATTTTATTTCTTTAGCAGGAGTAGGATTAGAACCTACATTTTTCTGGGTTGTAAGTGGAGGAATTAGTGAATTTGATACATGTTTTTCTCCTAATCAAGGAAATGGAATTGTTGGAATTGGTGCGATAAGTTATGTATGTATTATGTCGATTTTAGCAATTTATGTACTAATTAGAATAATTTATTTGTATAAAAAGAAATTAACTATTGACTAATTAAATAAAATTAATAAAATATCATTGAAAAGAATTTTAGATGTTCTTATTTTTAGAGAGGGCAAGATGGTGAAAGTGCCTATTAAGAAGCTAAAAGAGCCACTTCATTTATTTTAAAAACATTTTGATATACTAAATTAAGAGCATTTGTCTTTATTTTTAAGATAGATGAATTAGGATGGTACCGCGAAATTAATCGTTCCTAAGTTATTTTTTAGGAACTTTTTTATTGGAGAAATTATGAAAAAATTAACAGGACAACAAATTAGAGAAACATGGTTAAACTTTTTTAAAGAAAAAGGTCATATGATTGAACCTGGAGCAAGTTTAATCCCACACAATGATCCAACTTTATTATGGATCAATTCAGGAGTTGCAGCATTAAAGAAATATTTTGATGGTAGTGAAACTCCAGAATGTAAACGTATTACAAACGTTCAAAAATGTATTCGTACAAACGATATTGATAATGTTGGTAGAACTTCACGTCACCAAACATTCTTTGAAATGCTTGGAAACTTCTCAATTGGTGATTATTTTAGAAAAGAAGTTGTTGCATGGGCATTTGAAATTTTAACTGATGAAAAATATTTTGGAATTCCAAAAGAAAAAATCTATGTTACATATCATCCAAATGATTTAGAAACAAGAGATTTATGGATTAAAGAAGGAATGGATCCAAATCATTTAGTACCACTTGAAGGTAACTATTGGCAAATTGGAGAAGGTCCTTGTGGTCCTAATACTGAAGTTTTCTATGATCGTGGAGAAGCTTATGATCCAGAACATATTGGAGATAAACTTTTAAGAGAAGATATGGAAAATGATCGATATATTGAAATTTGGGGTATTGTTTTCTCTCAATTCAATGCAGTTAATGGAGTTGCAAGAGAAGATTATAAAGAATTACCACATAAAAATATCGATACTGGTGCAGGTTTAGAAAGAATTGCATGTGTTTTACAAGGTACAAATACTAACTTTGAAACAGATTTATTTAAACCAATCATTGATAAAACTGAAGAATTAAGTGGTAAAAAATATGAAGGCGAACTTGAAATGCCATTTAGAGTTATTGCAGATCACATCAGAGCATGTTGTTTTGCTTTAGCAGATGGAGAAAGCTTCTCAAATGAAGGAAGAGGTTACGTTTTAAGAAGACTTTTAAGAAGAGCAATGAGATATGGACAAAAATTAGGATTCTTTGAACCATTCTTATATAAACTTGTTCCTACAGTTATTGAAGTAATGAAAGCATTCTATCCATATTTAGAAGAAAAACAAGAATTCTTAGAAAAAATGATCAGTGCTGAAGAAAAGAAATTTATTAAAACTCTTCAACAAGGTGAAAATATTTTCTATTCATTAATTGAAGGAAAGAAAGAATTAAGCGGAAAAGATGCATTTAAACTTTATGATACATATGGATTCCCAATTGAATTAACAGAAGAAATGTGTGCTGATAAAGGTGTCACAGTTGATGTTGAAGGATTTAAAGCAGCTTTAGAAGAACAAAAAGAATTAGCAAGAAATTCAAGAAAAGTTATTGAATCATTCAATAAACAATCAAAAGATTTACTTGAATTTAATGAAAAGAGTGAATTTAGTTACGAATTAAAAGATATTGATTCAAAAGTAGTTGGTCTTTTTAAAGATGGTAATAAAGTTCAATCAATTGAAGATGAAGGTGATGTTGTTTTTGATGTAACTGATTTCTATGCAGAAATGGGTGGACAAGTTAGTGATACTGGTTCAATTAAAAATGAAAATACACTTGCAAGTGTTGTTAGTGTTTCAAAAGCTCCAAATAAACAACATTTACACCATGTAAAAGTTAATTATGGAACAATTTCTTTAGGTGATACATTTACTTTAATTGTTGATAAAGAAAGAAGAAATAACATTATGAGAAATCATAGTGCTACTCACCTTTTACAATCAGCTTTAATTAATATTTTAGGTGATTCAATTCATCAAAAAGGTAGTTATGTTGATGATAACTATTTAAGATTTGACTTTAATTATTTTGAAAAAGTTGGTCAAAATGAATTAACAAGAATTGAAAAAGAAGTTAATAAATATATTAATTTAGCAATTCCTCAAAAAACATTAGTTTTACCAATTGAAGAAGCTAAAAAGTTAGGTGCTTTAGCAGAATTTGACCAAAAATATGGTGAAAATGTTAGAGTTGTTACATTTGGTGAAATTTCTAAAGAATTCTGTGGTGGAACACATGTTTCAAATTCACAAGATATTGGTGTATTTAAACTCATTAGTGAAGAAAGTGTTTCAGCAGGTGTTAGAAGAATTGTTGCTACAACTTCATATAAAGCTTATGAAAACTTCAAGATGGAAGAAGTTACTTTAAATAACGTTAAAGAAGCTTTAGGTGTTAAAACAAATAACGAAATCTTTAGTAAGATTAAATCTCAAGATGAATTAATCGCTAAATTAAATGAAGAATTAAATAAATTAAAAGAAAAAGAAATTAAATCAAGACTTAGTGATATTAATTCTTTAATTAAACCAGCAAATGAATTAACATTTGTTGCAATGTATCAAAAAGATATTAATAAACAAGGATTAATGTCAATTTTAGATACTATTAAGTCAAAAACTAGTAATTATTTAGTAGTATTAACTGGTGATGAAAATGGTAAACATCCATTACTTGTTGCTAGTGGAAAAGAAATTGACCCATCTTTAAAAGCAAATGTTGTTATTAAAAAGGTTACAAGTAAGTTTGGAGGAAATGGTGGAGGAAAACCTGATATGGCTCAAGGTTCATTATTAGATGTTTCTTCATTTGCATTAACTCTTGAAGATTTAAAATAATATGGATAAGTACATTGGATTAGATTTAGGTACTACAACATGTGGAATCGTTTATAGCGATTCCCTTGGTATTGTCCATAATAAAGAAAATTTTCGTTTTGAACCTGGAAATTACAAAGCTTGTAGAGAAAGAGTAATTTATTGGGTAAATGAACTTGGTATTAAAAATATTGTTATTGGTTTTCCATTACAACTTGACCGTCAAGAAGGAAAAAGATGCGAATCTGTTCGTAGATTTGTTAAAGATTTGTTAAAATTAGATGAATCATTAAATATTGAAATGTTTGATGAATCATTTTCTACAATAGAAGCACATGATAGACTCCAAGAAGCTGGTCTTTCTATGAAACAAATCAAAGAAAGAATTGATATGGTAAGTGCTTATATTATTTTAGAAGACTATTTAAGGAGTAAAAAGTAAAATGAAAAATTTAAATGATGACGATATCATAATTTATGATGAAGATGGTAAAGAATATTTATATAAAATCTTATTCACTTATGAAAATGAAGAAAGAGGTGCTGAATATTGCTTTATTTACGAACCTTCTCAAGAAGATGAAATTATCGTTATGAAATATAACGAAGAACATGAATTATTCCCAGTTGAAGATCCAGAAGAACTTGAAGAAGCTGAAGAAGTTTTAGAAGCTTTCCAAAGTGATCCAAAGATTCAAAGTATTAAATAATTCTATTATTTAAAAAAATAATTAATAATGCTATAATATTAAGCACTTTTAGGAGAATAAAATGAATACACAAGAAGTAATTGAATTAACTAAAGAAGGTTATGAAGAAATAGAAAAAGAATTACGTAAGAGAATTGATGTTGAAAGACCTAGAATTCTTGAAGCTTTAGAAAATGCTCGTGCTATGGGCGACTTAAGTGAAAACGCTGATTATAGTAGTGCTAGAGACGAACAAGGTAAAAACGAAGCAAAAATTAAAGAATTAGAATATATTATTCATCACGCTAAAATTGTTGATGAAAAAGAACTTAAAAGAAGATCAAAAGATGTTAAAATTTCAAGTACAGTTACTTATAAAGATTTAGCACTTAATGAAGAATTTACAGTTAGAATTGTTTCAACAGTTGAAAGTGATCCACTTTCAAACCCAAATGATTTAAGAATTTCTAACGTTTGTCCACTTGGAATTGCTTTAATTGGACATAAAGTTGGTGAAGTTGTTACTGTTAAAGTTAATAAACCATACCAAGTTGAAATTGTTAAAATTGATTAATTTATAGATGGAATGAAAATTCCATCTTTTTTTTGGATAATTTTTAATTTTGCTTACTTCTTGATATATAAAGGAGGAAGCATTGTGTATAAAATTATTATAGGTGGAATTATTGTTACAATTATTGCAATAACTTTATTTCAAGCGATTGATCCAAAAATTAATGGTAATACTACAACAGATGGGAATAATAATACTACGATTAAAGATACTACCAGTGGAACTTATGGGATTAGTGGAGAAGTTACAAGAACTGGGAGTTATGTTTTAAGTGGAACTGTTACAATGGATGATTTAATTCAAGCAGCAGGAGATTTAAAATCAACTGCAGATGAAAGATGTTTCTTTTTAGATAGTGAATTAACTGCTAAAGAAACATACTATATTCCTAAAAAATATGAAGTAGAAGATGTTTGTGGAAATGATCCAATTGAAAAAGTTAATATTAATACTGCAGATGAAACTGAACTTTTAAATATCTCAGGAGTAGGATCTACAATTGCTAAAAATATTGTTGAATATCGTGATTCAGATGGCAGATTTGATACATTAGAAGAATTAAAACAAGTTTCTGGAATTGGAAATTCTACATTTTCTAAAATGAAAGATATGATTATTTTAAAAGATTAATTGAATGTTCTTATTAATTTTATTTTTATCTTTAATTATTATTTCATTATTTTTATTAAAATCATATGTATTTGGATTATTCTTTTTAGTAGGTTTTTTATTATTGATTAATAAAAGAAGATTGAATAAACAAGAAATTATTACTGTTTTTTGTTTTGATATTGGATTAATTTTGTTATTTTTAATAAAAAAGTACTTATTTAATAATATTAGTGTTTTTGTAGTGTTAGAG
>CAVGUB010000026.1:0-7800 GCA_963632375.1 Phocaeicola dorei
ATATAATATATAGGCTTTAAGGAAGGAATAGTAACGATATGATAGAAAGAGATTTAGCATTAGTAATGGATTTATATGAATTAACCATGAGTAATGGATATTTTAAAGAAGGAAAAATTAATCAAAAAGCAGTATTTGATATGTTTTATAGAAATAACCCAGACAATGGAGGTTATGTTGTTTTTGCAGGTTTAGAAGAAGTAATTAATTATATTCAAAATTTATCTTTTAGTGATTCTGATATTAAATATTTAGAATCATTAAATATTTTTGATAAGAAATTCTTAGAATTTTTACGTGATTTTAAATTTGAAGGAGATATTACAAGTTTTGAAGAAGGAAGTATTGTATATCCAAATGAACCTTTAATTACAGTTAAAGGAAGATTAATTGAATGTCAATTAATTGAAACTGCACTTTTATTAATGATTAATCATGAATCATTAATTGCTACTAAAACAAATCGAATAGTTCTTGCAAGTAAAGGAAGAGCAGTTGCTGATTTTGGTGCAAGACGTGCTCACAATGTTGATGCTGCAGTTTATGGAGCAAAAGCAAGTTATATTGGAGGAGCAAGTTCAACTGCAACAGTTTTAGCAGGTAAATATTTTGGAATTCCAGTAACTGGTACAATGGCACATTCTTGGATTATGTCTTTTGATTCAGAATATGAAGCTTTTTTAAGTTACGCTAGAAATTATCCTAATAATTGTGTTTTATTAATTGATACTTACGATACTATTCATTCAGGTCTTAAAAATGCTATAAAAGTATATAATGATTATTTAAAACCTAATGGATTTAATCTTAAAGGAATTAGAATTGATTCAGGTGATTTAACTTATTTATCTAAAAAATGTAGAAAGATTTTAGATGAAAATGGATTAAAAGATACAAAAATTGTAGTTTCTAATGCTTTAAATGAATATAAAATTCAATCTTTACTTGATCAAGGAAGTCAAATTGATTCATTTGGTGTTGGTGAAAATTTAATCACTAGTGCATCTTCTCCAGTTTTAGGAGGAGTTTATAAAGTTGCTGCAATTGAAGAAAATGGAGTATTTATTCCAAAAATTAAGATTTCTGAAAGTGTTGAAAAAATCACAAATCCTGGTGAAAAAGAAGTTTATAGAGTCTTCGATAATCAAGGAAAATCAGTTGCAGATTTAATTTCTTTAAAAGATGAAGAATTAGATTTTAACTGTTTAAGTTATATTGATCCTAAAAAACCATGGAAAAAGAGAACTTTTGAAGGATTTACCTTTAAAAAGATGCGTAAAGAAATCTTTAAGAATGGAAAACTTGTATATCAAATTCCAACTCTTGAAGAAAGAAGAAATTACGTTAGAAATCAAGTTAATAATGAATTATGGGATGCTGAAAAAAGATTTGTATTACCACATGAACATTATTTAGATTTTACTAAATCATATTATGATTTAAAGATGAAATTAATTGAAGAGAATAAATTTGATGAATAAACTGATTGTTTTTGGAGGGACTTTTAACCCTTTAACTTTTGCACATGCAGAAGTAATTAATCTTGCAAAAACTTATTTTAATGAAGAAAAAATAGTAATTTTACCATCTTCAGATAAGTTTTTTTATTCATGGAAAAATTATGATGAGTCTAATGTGTTACCTACCTCTTTAAGATTAAATATATTAAAAGAATACTCAAAAAGAAGTAATAATATCTTAAGTTTAATTGAAGTAGAAGGTAAAACATTTAAAACTTATGATTCATTAAATGAATTAAAGAAAGAATTTAATAAAAAAGAGTGTTATTTCTTGCTTGGAAGTGAGAAAATAAAAGAAATAGAGTCATGGTATAATTCTGAGCAATTAATTAATGAGAATTATTTTGTATTTTTAAAAAGAAATAATGATGATATTGATAAATTAATTGATGAATCAGAATTTATAAAATCACACATTAATAGATGTATATTTATTAAAGATACATTAAGTAAATATCAAGAATATTCATCTACTAAATTAAGAGAATTTATTAAAAATGATGATTATGAAAACGCTAAAAATATGACATATGATTATATATTAGAAATGATAAGGAATGATAAAAATGGAAATAAAGAGTAAATTTGGAACATATAAGGTTGCTACTGGAAATATCTACACTAAAGTTGGAGATATTAAACACAATAAAGAAGAAGTTATTTTATTAATTAAAGAAGCAATAAGTAAAAAAGTAAGTGTTTTAACTTTTGCAGAATTAACTTTAATTGGATATACTGCTCAAGATTTATTATTTTTTAATGAACTTAATATTAAGGAAGAAGAAGCAATAAAAGAAATTTTAAATTATGTTGATGATTCAATTCTTGTTAGTATTGGAGTCTCTTTTAGACATAAAAATCAATTATTTAATACATCTTTTTTACTTTTTAATCATAAAGTTATTGGAATTGTCCCTAAAACTTATCTTCCAAGTAATAATGAATTTTACGAAAATAGATGGTTTTCTTCTTCAAAAGATGCATCTTTTGATAAAGTAATCTTTGATAATTATGAAGTACCTTTTGGAAATAATTTACTAATTCATTTTGATAAGATGATTATTGGAGTAGAGTTATGTGAAGATTTATGGGTTATTGATTCTCCAAGTAATCACCATTGCTTAGCGGGTGCTAATGTTATTTTAAATTTAAGTGCATCTAATGATTTAGTAGGAAAATCAAAATATCGTAATAATTTAATTAAAATTCAAAGTGCTAAACTTTTATGTGCATATATTTATTCATCTTCTGGAATGGGAGAATCTTCTCAAGATTTAGTGTATTCTGGAGAACAATTAATTTACAATGAAGGAAGTTTAATTGCATCTTCCAAAGATAAAAAAGGATTATTAATTGGATTAATTGATATTGAAAAGAATATTAATGATCGAATTAATTCATCTCAATTTAAATATGGTGTCAGTGAATCAAGGATTTATAAAGATATTTATTTAGATATTTCTTTAAAAGAAGATGAATTATTAATCCCTGATTATTCAAAAACTCCATTTATTCCATATAATGAATCTACAAGAAGTGAAAGATGTTCTGAAGTTTTTGATCTTTTAAAGAAAGGTTTAATGACTAGATTACTTAATATTAGATGTAAAAAAGTAGTAATTGGAGTATCTGGAGGATTAGATTCTACTTTAACTTTACTTATTGCGTATGAAGTATTTAAAGAATTAAATTATGATTTAAAAGATATCATCGCAGTAACTCTTCCAGGATTTGGAAGTAGTAAACGTACTAAATCTAATGGAAGTGAATTAATTAAGAAATTAAATGTAACATCTAAAACAATTGATATTAAAAAGATGGCAACTTTACATTTAAAAGAATTAGATCATTCTTTAGATAATTTTGATGTTACTTATGAAAACGCTCAAGCTAGAATTAGAACATTAAATTTAATGGATCTTGCTAATAAAGAAGGTGCAATTGTACTTGGAACTGGAGATATGAGTGAAGCTGCTTTAGGATTCTGTACTTATAATGCTGATCATATGAGTATGTATAATTGTAATATTGGAGTACCTAAAACTTTAGTAAAAGAACTTGTAAGAAATTACGCTAATTTAAATAAAGAAGTTAGAAATGTCTTACTTGATATTATTAATACTCCTTATTCTCCTGAACTTTTACCAATTAGTAAAAATGAAGTTAATAATTCTCAAGTTACTGAAAATATTGTTGGAAGTTATGTTTTACATGATTTCTTCCTTTATCATTTATTACGTAATAAATTCACTAAAGAGAAAATTTATCGTTTAGCATGTCTTACTTTTAATGAATACGAAGAAAGTTATATTAAAAATACTATTGATATTTTCTTTAAAAGATTTGTAACTTCTCAATTTAAAAGAAGTTGTACTCCAGATGGAGTTAAGGTTGGATCAATTGCACTCTCACCTCGAGGAGATTTACGTCTTGCAAGTGATTTAAATTATTCAATATTTAATGATTAATTTTATTAATAAAGTAGATTGAAATATATCTACTTTTTATATACAAAATTTAATAAATGTTTATTTTAATAATTAATCTAATATTATATAATTGTTGTATGAGCGAAAAAGAATTAATTAGTAATCCTTATAGAGAATATTTCTCAAAATTTAAGGGTGAAATAGAAGAAGAATCAAATAAATATTTTGATGAATTAGTACTTAAAAGTGGAATCAATAAAGAAAAAGACGCGACACTTAAAAGTGAGCATGATAAATTAGAAGAAGATTTAAAAAATAAAACAAAAAGTAATAATAAAGCTAAAAACAAAAAGACTTTATTTATTGTTCTTGATGTAATTGCAATTATTGTTGCATTAATTTTTGTATTTTTAGAAATTACTGGATTTGCAAATCGAGAAACTTACTTAAATATCATCTTTATTATTTTAATTATTTTACTTACTGCTGGTGCTATTTGGGGTTTAGTTTATATTATTAGAAAATTATCTAAAGCAGTTAAAAGTGCATCAAGTGCTCAAAGTGAAGCTGAAAAGAAATTAAAAGATAAAGAAGCTGAAATGATTGCAAATATGCACTCATTAAATTCTTTATTTGATTACAATATGCCAAATGAAGTTATAACTCGTGCAATCCCAATCCTTGAATTAGATAAAATATTTGATATTAATCGTTATTCTTATCTTTGTGATAAATATAATTTTGATAAAGATAGAGAAGAAAATAAATCAATTCTTGCTACTCAAAGTGGGGATATTGAAGGAAATCCATTCTTAATTTATAAAGAAATGGAAATGGATATGAGAGAACATACTTACGAAGGAAGCCTTGTTGTAACTGTAAGAAAAAAAGATAGTAAAGGTAATAGTTACACTTCAAGTGAAACTTTACACGCATATTTAACTAAAGAAAGACCAGAATATTTTAACAATACTAGACTTGTATACGCTAATGAAGCAGGAAGTAATTTAAATTTTTCAAGAACTCCTCAATTATCTCATCATTTAGAAGATAAAGAGTTACAAAAATATGTTAAGAGTAAGAAAAAAGAATTAGATAAACTTGCTAAAAAAGAAATGGGTTCTAGTAATGGTTTTACACCTCTTGGAAATGATGAATTTGATACATTATTCCATGCAGTTGATAGAACAAATGAAGTAGAATTCAGAATGCTTTTTACTCCACTTGCTCAAAAAAATATGGTTGATTTAATTAATTCTAAAGAACCATATGGTGATGATTTCAGTTTCTATAAACATGGACCTTTAAATTATATTGTTACAAAACATTCTCAAAACTTTAATTATTCAATTAATCCATCATATTTTGAAACATTAGATATTGAATCAAGTAGACAAAAATTTATTTATTACGTAACTGAATATTTTAAAAATATCTACTTTGATTTAGCACCTGTTATTTCAATTCCAATGATGCAAGAACATAAAGATATTAATTATATTTATAAAACTGCTGATGAATATGGTTCTAATTTTAATAGATTTGAACAAGAAGTTGTTTGTAACTCTCTTGATTATGAAAATTTATTAAATCCAGAAACATATAAAGATTTAAAATATGGTATTATCAAAACTTCTTTAATTAAAAAAGAAGGAGATTCTGATTTAGTTAACGCTAAATGTTATTCATTTAAAGGCGAAGAAAGAACAACTTATGTCCCAAAAACTGCAAGTGATGGAAGCATCCATAATGTTCCAGTTCATTGGGTAGAATATTTCCCACTTGAAAAAGATAACGTTGTTAAAATTAAAAACGTTAATAAATCAAGAAGTAATATCAATTCAAATATTAATTCAAATATTAACAATAATTCTCAAATTAAGTTAGATATTAAGGATTATTGTTACAAAAAAGGCTTATTAGGTGTTTTACTTAATAGTGACGAAAAAGGTTATAATGACGTTAATATTGAAGACGTTATTAAATAAAAACATAAATTAGGAGGAAAAGTATTTATGGCAAATGAATTAGATGAATTAAATCCTGTTCTTAAAGAAGAAGGACATGATGTTAATGTTATTGCAAAACAAATTCCTGTTACAGTTGGTAAAGGTAGTGTTGTTTTTGAAGTAATTTTATGGTGTTTAGGAATCCTTCCTGGATTAATTTTCTTACTTTGTAAAGTTAACGCTAAAAAAGAATTAGATCAAATCCAACAAAGAATTCAACATGATGCATCTCAAATTGATAACTATATGGAACAAAGAGTTATTGAACTTAAAAATGCTGCTAAATTAGTTGAAAAATCAATTGATTTAGATAAAGATGTTATGACTAAAATTGCTGCTTATAGAGCAGGAAGTAATCCAAATAATGATGCTTTACGTAATGAAGTTCAAGCATCAATGGATCAAGTTGAACATAAAATTAATGTTGCTTTAGAAAATTATCCAAACTTAGAAGCTCATAGTGCAATCCGTGATGCAATGCAAAAGAATTCTTACTTACAAAGAGAAATTACAGCAGCAAGAGAACTTTATAATGATAGTGTCTTAAGATGGAATCAAGCTATCTTTGTATGGCCAGCTAAAAAGATTGTTGCTGCAAAAAATGGATATACAACTCGTATTCCTTTCATTGCAAGTAAAGAAGTCAAAGAAGAATCAAGAGGAACATTCTTCTAATAATTAAATATTGTTTATTAAGTCTTTTTGTAAAATCTACAAGAAGACTTTTTCTTTGAAATTTAATTTAATTTTTTTATTTATTTTGTAAAATAAATATCATAAATATGTTATAATTTAAAAAGCAATAATTAAGGAAGGGGGTATTAAAATGCATGAAGAAAAATATTTAAAATTTGCAAGAAAATACCTTGATTTATCTTCTCTTTATTATGATGAATATAATCCTAAAAATCCTTCAGAAGTTATTTTTGAAAATAATTTTAAGTATGAGATTTCACTTAATGCTTATGCTTTTTTCTATTCAAATTATTTACATGGATTTAATCAAAATAGTGCATTATTTGCACGTAAAATCATTGAAGATTATTACTTATATAAATTAAAAGATACTGATTATTTAACTCATTCTAATTTTAAATTATTTAAAATTGCAAGTTATAAATCAGAAGTTGGAACACGTGCATTACATGAAATAAGTGAAGAATTTAAAATACCAGTTAGTGTTATTAAATCAAGAATGTTTGATAATGATTTTTGGGCGTTTCCAATTAGACTTAATTCTTTTGAACATCTTTTTGATCTTAATTATGAAGGTGCGATTAAACCTAAAACCAATGAATTATTAAAGAAATTATATAAAGCGTATGGAATTTATCTCCATTATTCTAATGAAATTAGTATTAGTATGAATGAATTTAATTCTTCAATTGCAGTTATTAATCAAATTGTAAGAGAAGTAATTGGAAAAGATTACGATAAAGTTAAAATTTCATCAAAAGAAAGTAAGGAAATTAATCTAGAATTTGAAGAAAGTATGATTAATATGCAAAGAAAGCTTTTAGATGCTTTAGGTGATACTTTTAGTGTAGAATTTTTTGATAAATGTGTAGTTAAACCAGCATTTGTATCAATCTTTACTGGTTTATGTTCTAAAATATATTTCTATTTATCAATTTATTGTTCTTTTTATTTTTATAATAAAAAAGCAATTGGACTTTATTTAAATAAGGTATTTATTGAAGAATTATCATATTATTTTGCACTTTTAGAAATTGATATTAAAAAAGATGCTGATTCAATTTATTTATTATCAAACTTAATGACGAATCAACTTGTTAATTCAATTATTAATGAAAGAGACTTAAAAGAAAGTTTACTTAATAG
>CAVGUB010000027.1:0-2347 GCA_963632375.1 Phocaeicola dorei
GGCATTCATCTATAATTTGATTTGTATTCCAATTGCTGCAGGATGTTTTGCAACTTTTGGAGTAATTTTATCCCCAATGTATTGTTCTATGCTTATGGCATTAAGTAGTGTTACTGTTTGTTTAAATTCTTTAACTTTATTTTTAAAGAAAGTTAATAAATAATTTATTAGGTTATTAGAATTTTACTAATAACCTATATTTATAAACTAAATAGTTATAAGTTTTTAATAATTTATTTCTAACTTATTTATATTTTATTTATAATATGAGGGAGGTTTGTAGTATGAAAATTTTAATAACTGGTGGACTTGGATTTATAGGTAGTAATTTTACAAAATACTATCTTGGAAAATATAAAGATGATGAAGTAGTTGTCGTTGATAAATGTACTTACGCATCTAATACTTCTTTACTTAAAGAATTTAAAAATTTTAAGAATTTTACTTTTTATAAAGCTGATATTATTGATTTAAATGAATTAGAAAAAATCTTTAAAAAAGAAAAATTTGATTATTGTGTAAATTTAGCAGCAGAAACAAGTATTGATAAATCTTTTTTAGATCCTGCTTTAATTTATGCAACTAATGTAATTGGATTAATGAATTTAGTAACTTTAGTTAAAAAATATGGAGTTTCTAAATTTCATCAAGTATCAACATATCAAGTTTATGGTGAAAATAAATCGAATGTTTATTTTAAAGAAACTGATGCATTTAATCCTTCTAATCCTTATAGCTTAAGTAAAGTACATGCTGAAGAATACTTAAAAATGTATTCAAAAGTTTATGATATTGATTATACTGTTTCTAGAATTTGTTCTTGCTTTGGAAGTTATCAAGCTCATGATAAGTTAATTCCTTTAGTAATTTATAGAGCTAAATTTAATCAAGAAATTCCAATTTATGGAGATGGTAAAAATATGCGTGATTGGATGTATGTTGCAGATGCTTGTAGAGCGATTGATTTAATTTTAAAGAAAGGAAAGAAAGGTGAAGCATATAATGTTTCATGTCATGAAGAACATTCTTCTTTAGAAATTGCTAAACTTTTAGTTAAAAAGATGAGAAAGCCTTCAAAATTAATCACACTTGTAGAAGATAGAAAAATAAACGAAAATCGTTTTGCAATTGATACAACAAAAATTGAATCTGAGTTAGGCTTTAGATTTGAATATGATTTTGAATATTCTTTAGACCTTACTTTAGATTATTATTTAGGTAGATAGATGGAAAAAGAAAATACAAAAATTGTTACAACAAATAGAAAAGCTCATTTTAATTATTTTTTAAGTGATTTTTTAGAATGTGGAATTTCTTTAAAAGGAAGTGAGATTAAATCTTTAAGAAATAATCATTGTTCTATTGATGATAGTTATTGCATCATTAGAAATAATGAATGTTTTATTTTAAATATGAATATTCCTGAATATGATAAATCAACAGTATTTAATCATGATCCTTTAAGAAGTAGAAAATTATTATTACATAAAAATGAAATTTTAAAGTTTAATAACCGAATGATTAAAGAAGGTTATACTTTAATACCTACTAAAGTTTATTTTAAAAAAGGCATGTGTAAAGTTGAAATTGCTTTAGGTAAAGGTAAAAAACTTTATGATAAAAGAGAAGTAGTTAAAAATAGAGATATTGAAAGAGATTTAAAGAAAAAGATGAAGAATTTTTAATTATGCAAAAACTAACTTTATTACATAAAATTACATATAGTGCTTTATTT
This sequence comes from Phocaeicola dorei, assembly GCA_963632375.1. Lineage (GTDB taxonomy): Bacteria > Bacillota_I > Bacilli_A > RFN20 > CAG-826 > Onthovivens. Next base: position 1,736 of record CAVGUB010000027.1, read on the forward strand.
ATTGCACTTGGAATTATATTAAGCAGATTTTTATCAATACCTGCTCTTTTTGGATTACCTTTTTTAAAGGTTTCTTTAAGTGTAAGTGTTATTATATTTTCTAGCTTCTTTTTAGGACCTGTTTGGGGTGCTTTAATAGGATTTTTAGTAGACCTTTTAGGAGCAGTTTTATTTCCTCAAGGTGGAAGTTATGATTTTTTATATTCAATACCTGCCTTCCTTCAAGGATTATTACCATATTTTTTCTATAAGTTACTTGAAAAAATAAAAGTAGATAGAAAATATCCAATATTTTTATCTTGTTTGATTTTAATATTTTTAGGATTAATTTTCTGGTTTACTTTAAGTCATGATACATTTTCATACACTGCAACTAGTAAAAAATATGAATTTACTCCAACATTAAAAGCATTAATTACATGTTTATTTACTCTTTTTGGTGCAATATTTATATGTGGAATGTTTTTTATTAATAAAAAATTCAAAAATAGTAAAATAAATGAATATTATCATCTATATTTAGTTGGAAGTAGTGTTTTATTAACGTTCCTTTTAATAAAGATTCCATTATCAAGTTGGATTTTATCTTATAGATTAAATTATACTTATGAA
>CAVGUB010000028.1:0-9779 GCA_963632375.1 Phocaeicola dorei
TAGTAAAAATAAATAACCAAAATAAAATTATAGAAGCATATTTTAAAGAATCATCCACTAGTGATTATAATGGATTATATAAAAAGAAATACATTGATTTTGAAGCTAAACAAACTGAATCAAATACTTCTTTTCCATTAAGTAATTACACAAAAAATGAATTATCACACTTATATAAAATAGAAGAAAATGGAGGAGTAGCATTTACAATTATTTATTTTAAAAATTTAAATTTATTTTATCTTTATGAGATAAAGAAAATGAAAGAATATTTAAGTAATAATTCAAGAAAATCCATTCCTTTAAAAGAAATAAAAGAAAAAGGATATTTAATTAATCAAAAATTAAATATCCCTCTAGATTATTTAAGTATTTTAGATTTATTTATAAATCTTTATTAAAATTACAATATTCTTTAATTTTGCAATTCTTACATTCTGGATTAATCGCTTTACACTTATATCTTCCAAAGAAAATAATTTCATGATGAAGTCTAATCCAAGAAGATTCAGGAAAATTTTCTTTTAAAGATTTTTCTGCTTTTTGAACTGAATCATCTTTTTTAATATATCCAAGTCTTTTAGAAAATCTAAAAATGTGTGTATCCACAGGAAATTCTGGAATATTAAATAATTCAATTAATACAACATTAGCAACTTTATTTCCAACACCTTTAATAGATAATAAATCTTTCTTATTAGAAGGAACTTTATAATTAAAGTTATTAATAAGTTTATTTGCGACATCTTTAACTGCTAAAGCTTTATTTTTAAATAACCCTAAACCTTTAATGATATTTTCAATATCTTCAATTTTAGCATTATTTAATTCATCTAAATTTTTATATTTAGAGAATAAAATAGGTGTAACTTCATTAACTTTTTTATCAGTTGTTTGTGCACTTAAAATAACTGCAATTAATAATTCATAATCCTTGGAGTAATCTAAAGAACATTTTGCATTTGGATAAAGTTCATCTAAATATTCTTTTATTTTGTTATTTTTAATATAATCCTGCATTTTCTTTTTCTTTTAATCTTTTTTCTATTAATTGATCAATATAAGGAAGATATGGTTTATCATAACTAATCGCATCTTTTAAAGAATTAATAACAATATCTTCATCAACGTTATTATTTACCCATTTTTCAACATATTGAATATCATTTTGATTTAAATTTCTATCTAATAATTTTTCAAAAGTATCTACAATTCTATAAAATAAATCTTGAGAATAATCTTTATTTTCGTCTTTTGAAATGAATTCTCTACTATAAATTGTTAATAATTCATCATATAAAGTATCTAAAGAAGACACTAATCCTTGATTATTTTTAATATATTTAATGTAGTTTTTATTCATTAAATTAGAAAGTCCAATATCAATTTCTTTTTTAGATAAACTTAATTTCATTTCAAGCAAATCATTAGTGATTAATTTTGTACCTGTTTCAAGTAAGTAGTTACTCATTAAACAGATTAAAACTTCATTTAAAGATAAGTTTAATTCTTTATAGTATTCAAGAATTAAATTATTAAAATTAATATTCTTGTAAAATCCTCTTTCATTCATATTCTTTCATCTTCCTTTCTTCTTCTTTAATCTTTTCTTTATTTAATTTTTCTAGTAAATATTCGTTATCGTGTAATATTTTTAATACATTTTCATCTATTTTTAAATCATATTCTTTAATAAATCTATAACATCTTAAAATTCTTAAAGGATCTTCATTGATTGATATTAATGGATCTTTAATAAATTTTAATTCTTTATTCATTAAATCTTGATATCCATTACTTGGATCAATAATTTTATAGTTTTCATCAATATAGATTGCATTAATAGTAAAATCTCTTCTTAAATAATCAATATTAATATCTTTAATAAATTCTATTTTAGAAGGATGTCTAAAATCTTTATAATCATATTCTTTACGTAATGTTACTAAATCAATATGTTTTCCTTGATATTTTGTTTGGCACACTCCAAACTTAGAAAATGTTTTAGATACTTCTAAAAATTTAACGATATCATTTGGAGTAGCATCCGTTACAAAATCATAATCTTTAATTTCTCTATTTAAAAGATAATCTCTGCTACTACTTCCAATCATATAAAGTCTAAATCCAGCGTTATTAAAAATTACCTTAAAATGGTCAAATATTTCATTCATCTTTATTATTATATCAAATTAATTTGTATCTATTAAAAAATCCTTCTTATTAGGAAGGAATTTCTTATTTAACATGACTTTTTAAAATCTTGCTTGCTTTAAATCCAACATTCTTGCTTGGTGGAATTTGAATTTTTTCTTTTGTAACAGGGCTTGTTCCAATTCTTGGTTTTCTTGTTTTAACTTTGAAAGTTCCAAATGATGAAATTTTAATTTCTTCTCCATTGATTAATCCTTTTTCAACTTCTTCAAAGAATAAATCAATAACTTTTTCAACATCTTTTTTAGTAAAACCTTGTTCACTTAAATTTTCACTAACAACATTAATAATATCAGCTCTATTCATCTTTTTTCTCCTATTTTCTTTTTCTTAAAATTAAATTAATTGGTGAACCAATTAGTTCAAAAGATTCTCTAATCTTATTTTCAATATATCTAAGATAAGAGAAATGCATCCATTCTGGCTCATTAACAAATAAAGCAATAGTTAATGGCTTACTACTTACTTGTTGAGCATAATAGATTTTACATCTTCCACCATTAAATGATGGAGTTTCATTCATAAGTTGTGCTTCTTGAATAATTTCATTTAATACTGAAGTTTTAATTTGATATGTATATGATTCATATACTTGATTAATAGTATTAAATAATTCATTTTTATTCTTTAAAGTTAAAGCACTTGTAAAAATAAGTGGTACATAATCTAAGAATTTAAATTCAGTAACATACTTTTCTTTAAATTCTTTACGGTATTGATTAACATCTTTAATCAAGTCACACTTATTAATTAAAACAATAATAGCTTTTTTAGAATCAATAGCGTATCCAACGACTCTTTTATCTTGTTCTAAAATACCATCTTTAGCATCAATAACTAAAATAGCAATGTCTGCTTTATCAATTGCACGTAATGCTCTTAAAGCAGCATATTTATCAATTGCTTCATAGATTTTTCCACGCTTTTTTAAACCTGCTGTATCAATAATTGAATATTTATGTTCATTATATTCAAAATCAACATTAATTGAATCTCTTGTAGTACCTTCAATATTTGAAACAATTACACGGTCATTTCCAGTAATTTTATTAAACATTGATGATTTACCAACATTTGGTCTACCAATTAAACAGAATTTAATAGCTTCTTCATCTTCTTGTGGTTTTTCTTCTTCTCTTGGTAATTCTTTAATTACTTTATCAAGAAGATCTCCAATTCCAATTCCATGTTCTCCACTAACTGCAATTGGATCACCTAAATTTAATGCATAAAATTCATAAATATTGTTAATTAAAGCAACATCATCAATTTTATTTACTGCAATAATTGTAGGTTTATTTGCTTTATGAAGCATTTTAGCAACTAATCTATCATCATCAGTGATACCAATTTTACCATCTACAACAAAGATAACTAAATCAGCTTCATCAATTGCAAGTTCAGCTTGCATTCTAATTTGTGATTGGAAAGGCTTATTTTCAAGTTCAATACCACCAGTATCAACAACATTGAATGGAATAGTAAGCCAACTTGCTTTAGCATAAATTCTATCACGAGTAACTCCACGAGTTTCTTCAACAATAGATTTTTTCTCTCCAATAAGTCTATTAAATATTGTTGATTTTCCAACAGATGGAGAACCAACAAGAGCAACTAAAGGTAAAGCCATACTAGATAAGCCCCCTTTCTTTAGCTAAATCTAAAATTTTTGTAGCAACTTCTTCTGCACTAATTTCAGTAGAATCAATATTTACTGAATCATTTGCAGGAGTAAGTGGACAAAAATCTCTATGTGAATCTATATAATCTCTTTTTTTAATATTTGCTAATGAGTCATCAAAGCTAGATTCAATATTTTTACTTTGATTCTCTAAAAATCTTCTCTTACCTCTTTCATTAACATCAGCTACTAAGAAAATCTTTAATTGAGCATCTTGAAGAACATAAGTTCCAATATCTCTTCCATCCATTACAACGTTTCTACCCTTAGCAATTTTTCTTTGTAAATCAACTAAAAATAAACGGATATTTTTATAAGAAGCAATATAAGAAACATTATCTGCTACTTCATTATCTCTAATTTCCTTAGAAACATCTTCTCCATTTAAGCAAATCTTATTATTAGAATCAAAACTAATATCAATTTTTCCAATTAATGAATCACTTTCTGTTTCATTTTTTGGATCTAATCCGTTTTTTATAACTGCAAGAGTGAAAGCTCTATACATAGCACCTGTATCAATATAGGTAAAATTAATTTTAGAGGCTAAAATCTTTGCAACAGTAGATTTACCACTTGCACTAGGACCATCAATAGCAATAGAAACAAATTTATCCATTAATTAACCTCACACTTAAAAAACTAACGCCGATTAGTATACCAATAAAAAGACAAAATAGCAAAACAAGAATTATTAATTTATGTTTTCTTTTCTTTTGATAGTATTCATATACGGTGATGCTTTTTTTATTTTTAGAAACCTTGTCTTTTTTCTTTAAATTAATCTTAAACTTTAATAAGTTTTCTTTAACTTTAATGTTCTTAAATAAATCAAAAAAGTTAGTATTAATTAATCGATAAAATCGATATTTTTTCATTCTAGTAAGATTTCTACACATCCGAAATATTTTAGCATTTTTTAAGCCTATTTTTAATATCAAATGAATGTTTTTTTAGAAAATATTAATTTCTTAATCTCTTATTAATAAATATTAGCAATTGCTAACTGATTTTAGACTTTAAAATTATGATTTTAATTTTTATAATATAGAGGATGAATATGTGGAGGAAAAACATATGGCAAAAAAATTAAAAGTTAATCAAGATGCATGCGTTGGCTGTGGATTATGTGTTGGTACATTCCCAGAAACATTTGAATTCAACGATGATAATAAAGCAAAAGTTGTAGCAGAATGTGATGACTCAGTTGCTGAAGAAGCAATTGCTTCATGCCCAGCTGGTGCAATTGAAGAAGAATAATAAATAAAGCTTCAAAGTCCTTAGTAAATCTAAGGATTTTTTTATGTTTAAAATGTAAAAAGGAGGAAAAATTAATTTCCTCCAATATTTTTATACTTCTATTTCTTTAATGTTAACTTGATTACCAACTTTTAAATACGTATTAGTACTTCCACAATGTGGACAAGTTTTTCCATATTCAACAGTTTCATATTCTTTTTTACAATCATCACAAATTGTAACTGCTTTAATTACTTCACATTTAAGTTTGCAGTTTTCAAGAACTTGTTCTTTTTTAACTGCCCAGTTCCAGCAATCTTCTAAATAATCAAAGACTACCCCACTTACTTCACCAATTTCTAAAGTAACAGCATTAACATGATTAACATTATTTTCTTCAGCAACTTTTTTTACATCATCAATGATGTAAAAAACGATACCAAGTTCATGCATTAGTTAGTTTTACCTTCCTTTGCTTCTTTCTTTTTATTTTTAACATATTCTTTATGTTTCTTTTGAGAAGCTTTTTCTTCTGGTGTCTTTTTACCAAATTTAATCTTAATAGCACGTTTCATTGCGTATGGTAAAATATATTTCAATTTATCTTCAGATTTAACTAAATTTGAACAATCTGGATGATCTCTATATAAATGGATAGCATCAAATTCACATTTTGTTGTACATAATCCACATCCAATACACTTATTAGGATCAACAATTGAAGCACCACAACTTAAACATCTAGCAGTTTCTGCCTTAACTTGTTCTTCAGTTAATGTCTTATGAGCATCTTTGAATGAACGTTTATAATCAATTGATTCATCCATTCCTGCTTCATTACGTTTTCCTTGATCATATTTTCCAAAAATTAAATCATCTTTATTTAATGGTGGGAAATAACGTTTATCTCTACCAATTGTTAAACTTGCAGTTAATTGAACATATCTATGTAATGAAGTTGCAGCTTCTTTACCTTGAGCAATTGCTTCAATACAAGTTTTTGGACCTGTATAGAAATCACCACCAACAAATACAGATTTATCAGCACTTTGGAAAGTAATCTTATCTGCTTCTGGATAACCATATTTATTGAATGTAACTCCAGTACCTTCGAATAATTTACCATAATGAATCTTTTGACCAACAGCAAAGAATACATGATCAGCATCTAAAGTTGTTAATTCATTTTCATCATATTTTGGTGAGAATTTATGATTTTCATCATAAACACTTGTACATTTTTTAAAGACAACTTGTTTAACATGTCCATTTTCTTCAACAATTTCTTTTGGACCAACTGCATGAACAAATTCAATTCCTTCTTCTTTAGCTTCTGCAATTTCTTCATCACTTGCTGGCATAATATCTTCAGTTTCAAGAGAACACATATAAACTTTGCTTGCACCAAGTCTAATAGCACTTCTTGCAGCGTCAATAGCAACATTACCACCACCAATGACAACTACATTACCTTCAGTTTTGATTGAATGATCATCTGCAACTCTATGTAAGAAACTTACTGCAGTTTCACATCCTTCTAAATTTTCTCCAGGAATTCCAGGAAGTCTTCCATCTTGACAACCAATAGCAAAGAAGAATCCAGTATAGCCTTGTTTCTTTAATTCTTCAATTGTTACATCTGTTCCAACTTCACAATTGAGTTTAATTTCAACGCCCATTTCCTTCATGATATCAATTTCAGCTTCAATAACATCTTTTTCAAGTTTATATGAAGGGATACCATAAGTTAACATACCACCAGCTTTTTGATTTTTTTCAAATACTGTTGGGAAATAACCTTTTTGAGCTAAATAGAATGCACATGAAAGTCCAGCAGGACCTGCACCAATAATAGCAATTTTTTCTTTCCATCTTCCAACGTTACTTGGCATAACCATTTCTGGAACATATCTTGTTTCAGCTTTTAAATCTTGTTCAGCAACGAATTTTTTAACTGCATCAATAGCAACTGCTTGGTCAATCTTTCCACGAGTACATTCTTCTTCACAGAATCTACTACAAATTCTACCACAAACAGCAGGGAATGGATTTTCTCTTTTAATTAATGCTAAAGCATCTTTATATCTACCTTGATTTGCAAGTTTTAAATAACCTTGAACTGCAACGTGAGCAGGACATGCTGCTTTACAAGGAGCAGTACCTGTATCATATGAATTGATACGGTTATTATCTCTATAATCTTCATCCCACTTATCTTCACCCCAACTTAAATTATCTGGTAATTCATGTTTTGGATAAACAACTGGACCATTAACTGTACATAATTTTTGACCAAGTTTAACAGCACCTGCAGGACAAACTTCAACACATCTTCCACAAGCGACACAATTTTTAGTATCGACTTTAGCAGTATATGCACTACGTGATAAGTTTGGAGTATTGAATAATTGAGATGTTCTTAATGCGTTACAAATATTGACATTACAGTTACAGATAGCAAAAATCTTATCTTTACCATCAATATTTGTGATTTGGTGAACGAAACCATTATCTTCAGCACGTTTTAAAATAACCATGACTTCTTCATAAGTTGCGTATCTTCCTTTGTGAGTTTCGACTAAATAATCAGCCATATCACCAACACCAATACACCATTCTTCACAATTATCACCACAGCCTTCATTTAATTTAGCTCTACCATAACGGCATGAACAAATACCAACTGCTAAATGACCTTCGTATTTTTTTAACCAATATGAAATGTGTTCAATATCAGCACTTTTATTTTCCATTTCAATAGCTTTTTCAACTGGAATAACATGCATTCCAATTCCACCTCCACCTTGAGGAACCATTGGAGTAATTTTTTCTAAAGGTAAAAAAGTCATTCTTTCAAAGAATTGAGCAAGTTCAGGATATTTATCTAATTGCTCTTTCTTCATATTAGTGAATTCAGCACTTCCTGGAACAAACATTGGTAAAAGCCATTGTTTAATTCTTTTTTCGTTTTCCCAATTATATTCTAAAATACCTACTTCAGACATTTCTTGTAATATCTTTTCTAAGTAAGCTTCATCTTTACCTGTCATTTTTTTAAGTTCTTCCATTGTATATGGATGACGAACTTTCATAAGTAAAGCGATATCAGCCATTTCATCAGTTACAACACAAGCAAGTCCCCAATATTCTGGATCATCACTAGTAACTTTGTGGCCAATACGGTCAGTAATTTTTTGACCTAATTTAATAATTTTTTCTCTAGGGTTCTTATCACCTTTAAATCTTGGTGTATAAGCATCAGACATTTTTGGCATACATTATTCTCCTTTCCAAGCCTTAACTTCTTTTAAAATCCAATCTGCAATTTTATCGACTCCTTCACCAGTTTTTGCACTATAAGGAATTACTTCGACATTTTTATTACGTAAAGATACATTTTCTTTTGCTCTTTCTAAAGAGAAATCAAAATAATCTTTGACATCCATCTTATTGATTAATACAAGATTAGTTACTTGGAACATTAAAGGATATTTAAGAGGTTTATCATCTCCTTCTGGAGTTGATAAAATATTAACATTTTTACAAGCACCTGTATCAAATTCTGCAGGACATACTAAATTTCCTACATTTTCTAAGATTACTAAATCTAAATTATCTAAATCTAAATTATCTAATCCTTGTTTTGTCATCATTGCGTCTAAATGGCACATTCCACCTGTATGAAGTTGGATTGATTCAACACCAATTTCTTTAATTTTTTTAGCATCTACATCACTATCAATATCAGCTTCCATAACTGCTATTCTAAGTTTATCTTTTAATTTTGATAAAACTTTAATTAAAGTAGTTGTTTTTCCACTTCCAGGAGATGACATTAAATTAATTAAGAATACTTTTTTTGATTTTAAATATTCTCTAAGCTTATCAGCCTCTTTATCATTATTTTCAAAGACGCTGTGCTTAATTTCTATAATTTTTACACTATCCATTATAAATCTCTCTCCATTTAGTATTATTATACCGAATTAAAGTAAATATGATAAGAAATAATACGTTAGTTATCGCTAACTTTTTAATTTTTAATGCTTTAAATCCTTTATTTATAATGGTTTTAAAGAATTTAAGGAAACTTTTGACTTGAATTTACACAAATAAAAAGACATCCAAATAGATGCCTTAAATAAATTCCATAAAAAAATCTCACATTACATGAGATTTTTAAATAGGAAATAAAAGTATTTTCTTTTATAATTGGTGATCCGCCGGAGACTCGAACTCCGGACCCATTGATTAAGAGTCAATTGCTCTACCAACTGAGCTAGCGGACCATGCTTTATAAATATACACTATTTTAAAGAAAAAATAAATATTTATTTTATAAAGCTATAATAATTTAGACCTAGATATGTTTAGTTTTTGATTTTAAGAACTCTAATAATTCTTTATCATCTTCACATAAAGGAGCAAGTTTTGAATAAACTAAATCATGATATTCATTAATCCAAGCAATTTCTTCTTTATTTAATAAAGATAAATCTAATGATTCTAAAGTAATTGGAACATATGTAATAGTTTCAAATTTATAGAATTCCCCCATTTCTGTAGTGAATGCTGGAACACAAAGTAAATTGTTTTCAATTCTAATACCATATTTATTTTCTTTATAAACACCAGGTTCAATTGT
>CAVGUB010000029.1:0-2883 GCA_963632375.1 Phocaeicola dorei
AAATATCATTAAAATTAATGATTTCATCTTCTGGTTTAATTTTTCCAGTAAATGTAACTTCCTCTTCTTTTTGCTCTTCTCCAATAAGTTTACCATCTAAATAATCTTGAATAAATTTATCAAAGCAAGAATAAGCAGCATCACTTACTTTATCACATAAAGAATCATAGTTATCATCTTCACTAATTTGGATTTTTTCAACTGCATACATTCTTCCAGCATCCATTTTATCTACCATTTCCATTAAAGTAACACCAGTTTCTTTATCTCCATTTAATAAAGCATATTGAATAGGTGCTGCTCCTCTATATTTAGGTAAAATAGATCCATGTAAATTTAAGCATCCAAAAGTAGGAATTTCTAAGATATCATGAGAAATAATTTGACCATATGCTAAAGTCAAAATTAAATCTGGATTTAATTCTTTAATTTCTGCACCATGTTCTCTTACTTTATGATATTGATAAACTGGAATATTAAATTCTTTTGCTATCTTTTTAGTAGCAACTTCTTCAATTTTATTACCTCTTGCGTTTGGTTTATCTTCTTGAGCTACAACTCCAATTACGTTATAGCCACTTTCAATAATATTTTTAAGTACTTTAGCACTAATTTCAGGTGTGCCAAAATATAATATTTTAATCTCTTTTTTATTCATGTATAATATTATAACACATTGTGTATTTAAAAGTTATGCAATAATAAAAGTATTGTTTGATTTTATTATTCGTTTTTAGTAAAATACATATTGTACGTATAAGAAGGAGTTAGAGAAATGGCAAATATTAAATCACAAATTAAAAGAAACAAAACTAACGAAAAAGCTAGAATTAGAAACATTTCCTATAAATCTAAATTTAGAACTGCTATGAAAAAAGTTAGAGTTGCTTGTGAAGCTAAAAATGTTGAAGAAGCTAATAAATCACTCGTTCTTGCATTCTCCTTACTCGATAGAGCAGTTGTAAAAGGAATTTTACACAAAGGAACAGCAGCAAGAGAAAAGAGTAATCTTCAAAAATTAGTTAATTCAATCAAGTAATTAATTATATAACCTCTAATAAGCGTTAATTTAAGTATTAACGCTTTTTTAGTGCTTATTTAATACTTGAAAGGAATATTTCAAATCCAATAAATCTATCAATATTGCCTAATTTGATATCTTTATCTAATTTTTCTAAATCATCTAACATCTTTTTAACACTACTTCTTTTTAATTTAGTATCCATAGTGATTTTTACACGATATTTATTTTGATTTAATATATTTGCAATTGAAATATAATCTTTATTTAATTCTTTTAAATATAATACTTGATCTACAAAAAATAAATTTGTACTTAAAAGTTTAATTAAAGTAATAGGTTCTTCTCCAAGTAACTTTAAATCATTATACGCATTAAAAATCTTTGTAGGGTTATTTTCTAAAATAGCATTAGTTAACGCAAAAACATTGTCATTTGGATTAAAAGAGACAATTTCTTTAACGTTTTCTAAAGTAATATTTTTATCTTCTACATATAAAGTTAATTTTAACGCTTCATTTTTAAAACTAGCTAAATCATAATTGCATCTTAAAACTATTTCATTAATTGCGTCTTCACTAATTTTGAATTCTTTTTTAACAAAATAATTTTTAACAAGTTGAGGCCATGCATTTTTATTAATCTTAAAAAAAGGAATAATATTATCTTTTGAAAATATATCTATTACCTTATTTGATAATACTTTGGAATCATTAGAAATAAAAATAACTAAATTATCCGTATCTTTACGTAAATCTTCTAAAGAAGAAATAATTTTATTTTCATTTAATTTCATTTCTTTTTTAAATTGGGTTTCACTTGTTAAAAAAGTAGCATTAAAAATAAGATAAACTTTTTTATCCATAAAATTAAAAGATAATTGCTCAAAATCCTTTAAAAAAGAATTTAATCCATCACTTTTATAATCAAATTTATTAACTACTTGTTCTTCAATCTTTGTATCCTTAAAAAATGCTTTCTTTAAAGCAGATACTTTTTGTTCAATTAATGTTTCTTCGTCGCCATATAAAAGATAAATCATTAAAATATTTTACACTAAAATTTATATTTCTTAAATGTTTAAAAAATAATAATTTATTGTGCCTTCTAAATCTGTTCTTCTTATTTTTACATTACATTTATTTAAATTAATTAAAGTCTCTTCATGAGGATGTTTAAATTTATTGTTTTTACCACATGAAATAATCGCTTCTTTAGGGTCAATTTGATTAATAAATTCATAACTAGAAGCAGTTTTACTTCCATGATGTCCTACTTTTAAATATGTTGAAGTTAAAGAAGGATTATTTTCAATAATTAAAGATTCAATTTCACTTGAAGCGTCTCCCATAAAAAGAAAACTAATATCTTTAAAAGAAAAATAAAGTACTAAAGATTTATCATTTTCATCTTCAAAATTATCTCTATATAAATTTAAATCTTTTAAAATAAATGGATATTCCTTACTTTCAAAATTATTGTAATCATAGACTTTCTCAACCTTAAAATTAGATTTTAAGCTTTCTAACGCTCCATAATGATCATAATCGTAATGAGTTACAAAAACTTCATCTATTTTATAAATTCTATTTCTTTTAAAATATGGAATTAAATTATTTTTAGCAAGATCAGTATATAATAACCCTCCAGTATCAATTAAATAATTCTTATTTTTAAATGTAATTAAAGTAGAATCTCCTTGTCCAATATTAATAAATGATACTTTAAAATATAAGTAATTTTTAATAGGTAACGCATAAATAATTAAAAATATCACCTTAAAAACACTTATTTTATAATATATTTCTTTAATATTTACTTCTTTAAAATAAATAAACATTAAAAATAAAGAATAATAAATA
>CAVGUB010000030.1:0-2257 GCA_963632375.1 Phocaeicola dorei
GCTAGAACTATTAATTCATCTATGAATAAATATTTATTAAATAAAATAAAAGATAAAAAGAAAATGTTTTTAATATCAAAAGCAGATTTAGCATCTCCTAAAGAAAATGAATTATGGCAAAAAAAGCTTGAATCAAGTGATGATATTACTCTTTTAGTAGATTTAAAAAATCAAAAATCTATTGATTTAATTTTAGAAAAAATTGATTTAATGATTGAATCAAAAAGAGAAAAAATGGCAAGAAAAGGTATTAAAAACTTTGCAATAAAAGCAATGGTTATTGGGATACCTAATGTTGGTAAATCTACTTTTATTAATTTATTAAGTAGAAGAAGTCTTGCAAAAGCAGAAAATAGACCAGGATTAACAAGAAATATTACTTGGATTAAAGTTAGTAAGAATTTTGAACTTTTAGATACTCCAGGTATTTTGCTTCCTAAGTTTGAAAAAGAAGAAGACGCAATTAATCTTGCATTAATTGGTACAATTAAAGAAGATATTTTACCAATTGATGATTTATTTAATCAACTTATGAAAATTATTAGAAATGATTATATTGAATTATTTAAAGAAAAATACGATATTGATTTAAAAGAAATAGATGATTTAAGTATGCTTAATGAATTATCTAAAAAAAGAGGATACATTCTTAAAAATAATGAATTAGATATAACACGTTGTAAAAAAGTTATTTTAAATGATTTTAAAAATGGAAAATTAGGTAGAATTACATTAGAAAAGGCTAATTAAGTATGTTAGATTTAGAAAAAGATTATTATAAAGAAGGATTTAAAGTAATTGCAGGATGTGATGAAGCTGGAAGAGGATGTTTATGTGGTCCAGTTGTTGCAAGTGCAGTTGTTTTTCCTTCTGATTATAAAAATGAATTAATTAATGATAGTAAGAAATTAACTCATAAAGAAAGAGAAAAACTTTATAATATTATTATTAAAGATGCTTTAGCAATTGGAATATGTGCAATTGAAGCTAAAGAAATTGATGAAATTAATATTTATGAAGCTAGTAAAAAAGCAATGCTAGAATCATTAAAACAAATAGATAATATAGAAATTGATTGTGTTTTAACAGATGCAATGCCTTTAACATATAAAGAAATTAAAGCAGTTCCTATTATTAAAGGAGACGCTAAAGCATTATCAATTGCAGCAGCAAGTATTATTGCAAAAGTTACTCGTGATCGATTACTTGAAGAATATTCTTATATTTATCCTGAATTTGAATTTAATAAACATAAAGGATATTGTACTAAAAAACATCAAGAAATTATGTCTAAATATGGAGTTATTAAAGGATTTTATAGAGAAAGCTACGCTCCAGTTAGAAATATTTTATATCCTCCAATTACATTATTTTAAAATTTTTGGATAAAATTTATTTTTCCTTCCTTCTTGATAAGTAGGAGGAGAAGAAATGAAGATTAAAAATTTATTACTAGGTATTGCTTATTATTTTGATGGAAATTGGAATGATATTTATAGATCAATAAAAACGAATGATAATCCATTACCAAAATCTAATATTACTGATGAAATGATTGAGAATTTAAAAGCATTTACTATTATGGAAGAAGATAAATATCCTAGTAGATTAAAGCAAACTGATAGACCACCTTTTGCTCTTTTTTATAAAGGTGATATTTCTTTATTAAAAAGTGATCATATTTTAGCAGTTGTTGGAAGTAGAGAAAATAGTGATTATGGAAAAGATTGTTGTAACAATTTATTAAAGGGTTTAAAAACTGATACAGTTATTGTTTCAGGACTTGCAAAAGGGATTGATACATACGCTCATACAGCTGCTTTAAAATATGGATATAAAACAATTGCAGTTTTAGGGAGTGGTATTGATAATATTTATCCCCAAAATAATCGAGATTTAGTAGATAAAATCATTGATAATGGAGGTCTTGTTATTAGTGAATATCCTGGTTTAGTAGAACCTGAAAAAGAAAATTTTATTGCTAGAAATAGAATTATAGCAGGATTATGTTCAGGTTTATTGTTAGTAGAAAGTTATGGAAGAAGTGGCGCACTTAATACTTGTCTTTACGCTTTAAATTTTGGAAGAAATATTGGATGCGTACCTACTCAAGTCGGAAAAAATAGTAATTGTAATAGATTAATTAGAGATGGTGCACAATTAATTGAAAATTCAAGTGATGTGGATACTTTATTTTAAAATTATTTATAAATATTTATATTTATAAGAAAAAGACTAATTATTTTTACTTTACAAA
>CAVGUB010000031.1:0-4660 GCA_963632375.1 Phocaeicola dorei
ATTAATCCATGAAATTTTTTATGTGCATCTAAATATTTAATAATTTCATTTAAAACATCATTAATCGAATTTATTTCCTTATTTTTAATAGGATTTGATAAATAAATCGCATAAATTACATCAAATATGTTCTCATAATGATAATAAAACGCTTGTCTTGTAATATCTAAATTTTTACAAACAAGATTAACATTAATCTCATTAAAAGAAATCTCATTAATTAATCTTATAACTTCTCTTTGGATATTATCTTCAGTTTTCATGTTTAACCTTCCTTTTTATAAATACAAAAAGTTTAGGAGACATGGTAACAACTGCGTAGAATGCAAGCATAATTAAAGTTGCAATAATTTCTCTTGTAGTTAAAAATCTAGGTGCTTTTGAATCTACTCCATTAATTAACATCCAGTTTGTACCAACAATACTCCATCCATAAAGTAAAGTTGATAACAAGATTCCTCCAATAAATACCCCTGTTCTAAACGTATTAAATGGTAAACAAGAATATAAAAGAGGGAAAAATGACGCAATTGAAATGAATAAAGTACAAATATTTAATATTTGAGTTCTATTAAATCCAAATCCATTCATTAAAAATAATAAGTAGATTGCTGCAACAGGTATTGCAATTGTAACTCCAAATGGAATCGCCTGTTTAAATGCATTTTTTAAGAAATCCCCTTTAATTCTAGAAGTATTATTTTCTAAAGTTAAAAGGAATGAAGAAATACCAATTGTAAAAAGTTCCCAACAATAGAAGTTATTTGGAGCAAAAGGCCATAAAATAGCATTTTTTGTACCAAAAGTAGTAATCATTCCATAAATAAGGAAGAAAATATTCATAAAAATAGAGAATGCAGTTTTTGTTAAAAATAACATACAAGTTCTACTTAAATTATTAATAACTCTTCTACCTTCATAAATAACTTTAGGTAATTTATTAAAGTTATTATCTATTAAAACTAATGATGCAATATCTTTTGTAGCTTTACTACCACTTTGAAGAGCAATTGAAACATCTGCACTCTTTAAAGATAAAATATCATTAATTCCATCCCCAACCATTGCAACAGTATGATCATTTTCTTTCAAAGTTTTAACAATTAATTCTTTTTGATAAGGAGAAACTCTTCCAAAAACATTATATTTTAAAGCAGCTTCTTTAACTTCATCATCACTTAATGAATCTAAAGAAATATAATTTGTAGCATTTAAAATCCCACTAGCTTCTGCAATTTTACTAACAGTTAAGGGATTATCACCACTAATAACTTTAATATTAACATCATTATCATTAAACCAATTTATACAAGTTTTAATATCATCTCTAATATGATCTTGAAGTCTAATAATTGCAATAGCGTCAATCTTTTTAGGTAATTTTTCTTTCTTAATAGAATCTTTTGAAAATCCTACAAGTAACACTCTAAATCCATTTGATGAAGATTCTTCTATTTTTTCTTTAACTTCTTCATCGTTAGTAATTTCAAAATAATTATACGCACCAATAACTAATGTACCACCATCTTTAAAAGAAATTGCACTATATTTATTGTCACTATTAAAATGAATTACTTCTGTATAATCAAAAATTTCTTTTTTAACGAAATGTTGACTTAAAATTTTACTAGTAATGTTATCTTCTCCTAAAACTTTAGTAAACGAAGAAACATATGCTTCAAATCTATCTTTTTTTAAGTTTTTATCGATTAATTCATAATCAAAAACAGACATATTTCCATCTGTAATAGTACCTGTTTTATCAATACATAGAGTATCAACTCTTGCTAAAGTTTCTTGAGAATACATATCTTTTACTAAAACTTTTTCGTTAGCAAGATTAAATACCCCAACTGCTAAAGCAGTAGATGTTAAAAGATACATACCTGATGGAATCATTGAAACTAAAGATCCACTTAATTGACGAATAACATCACCTGCCATCCAATCATATATACCTTGGAAGTTAACGTTTTTGTCTAATATTCCAGAAATACCAAATTCAATAATTTCTAAAATTCCTAAAACTACAACTAAAATACCAATAGTTTTAAATAATTTATTAAGTTGAACAAACATTCTACTTCTAGTTTGTTTAAATTCTTTACTTTTTAATTGTAATTTATTGATGTAATTATCATCACCAATTTTATCAACTCTAGCATAACAAGTTCCATTAAAAACATAACTTCCAGCGTAGATTTCATCATCTAATTTTCTTTTTAAAGGTAATGATTCTCCAGTTAATAAAGATTCATTGAAACTAGCTTCACCTTCAATAACAATACTATCACAAGGAACTTTTTCATCTTTAGAAAGTTTAATAATATCATCTAAAACAATAGAATCACTATTAATTTCAATTTCTTTATTATCTCTAATTACTTTAACTTTACTTGCTTCCACTAAAGAAAGTTTTGTAGAAGCAATCTTTGCTCTAATATCTTGAAATAATCCAATTCCAGTGTTTAATATTAAAATTATTAAAAATACACAAGAAGTATATTGACCAAAAAATATTAAAATTGATCCAATAATAATTAAAGTAATATTAAAGAAAGTAAATATATTTTTTAAAATAAGCTTTAAAAATGACGCAGAAACTTTAATTTCTTTTTTATTTATTAACCCATTTTTCTTTCTTTCTTCAACTTCCTCACTAGTTAATCCATGTAAAAAATCAGGATTATATCTAGTTATTTCTTTCTTTTCTTTAAAATTAAACTTTTTCATAATTATTCTGTCCTTAAAGCAGTTACTGGATCTTTTTTAGCAGCAATTCTTGCAGGTACAAGTCCACTAAAGTAACTAAGTATAATTGCAACTAAAATTAAAAGTAATGCGTGTAAATAATTTAATGATGCAATTGATCCAAGTCCATATGTTGGGAAAATATTATTTAAAACAACATTAATTGGAATACATACTAAATAAGTAACAATAATTCCAAATACTCCACTTAAAAGACCAATAATAAAGCATTCTGCTTTAAATAATCTTCCAACATCTTTCTTTCTACTACCAAGTGCTCTTAAAATTCCAATTTCCTTAGTACGTTCTACAACTGAAACATAAGTAATAATTGCAGTCATAACGCTACTAACAATTAATGAAATTGATGCAAAAATAATTAAAATAACAGAAATTGTATTAATTAAAATAGAAAGACTAGAAGTTAAATCACTAACAATATCAATGTAATAAACTTTTTCACTTTCTTTAATAGCGTGTTTTGAAGAATCAAGTGAAGAATTTAAATTATTGTATTCATCTAAAGATTCTAATATTTTAGTTTTTTCATTTAATCCAGATGGAAAAATAACAACTGATCTAATCTTAGAATAACTTGTTAAATATGCAAATAAATTAATGATTTCTTCATAGAATTTATCTTTATCTTTGTTATATAAATCAAATATATTTTCAACTTTTGAAGCAATATCTTCAGAATAATATTCAATTGAAGTTGAATTAACACCAATATCTGCACCAATTTTTGCCATTTCTGAATAATATTTATTCGCTGTAGTCGCTGAATCATTAAATAATGAATAGAAATTCATATAAGTTGAATATATTGCAATTGTTTTTGCAACATTTTCACTACCAATTGTGTTATCTTTAACTAAATTAACTAAAGATTCTTTAAAAGAATCTAAATACAACTCATCTTTAATTTCTAAATTTTTAGATACAGATTTAGTGACATCACTATTAACATTTAAATTATCAATATAATCACTTAATTTAGAATTATAACAAAGTCCTGGAGTCATAACTTGAATTTGTGAACTTTGTTTAGGTCTTAAAATACCAGTAATTTTAAGTTCAATTGAATTTTTATCGTTATTTTCATCAAATAATGTTTTTAAATCATTTTGAGAATAATAAGATTTATTTGATCCATCATTTTTTGAATATAATGCATTATTAAATACTAATTTATATTTTTTATTTAAAATATCTTCAAATTTAATTGGGTTTTTATTTGCAGTTTCTTTATCATCATATTCACTAAAAATACCTAATTTTTGTAATGTTGAAAATGGAATTTGGTTCTTTTCATCAACTACTAAACATACTTCATTGATATTATCAGAATTAGGATAACTTCCATAAATTACTTCATATGTTTTTTCAATATATTCTTCTTCTCCATAAAGTCTATGGAAAGGAGTAGTTGGAAGTCCAATGTAACTTGACATAATCGAATCAGTTGCAGAAGAATTAGTAGCACTATTATCGACAATTTTAATTTCATTATTAAATTCTGTAATTAAATTCATCGAATAATTAGTATTATAAACTTTGAAATAAGTACTAACATATTTTTTATCTTCTTTTAAATATTCAACATAATTTAAAAATTTAGAATTTAAATTACTGACTTTGTAGGTGTATTTCCCAGTATATGTTGGAATTTCAGGTCTTAATAAATTATCATCTGGATATTTTGGATTCAATGAATCAGTATCTGTTTTTTCGCTATATTGAATAACACTTGCAATATTTATTGGTAAAGTTGATACAGTTTGAGATTCTAAATCAGTAATATATCCAGAAAATCCATTAGAAAGTGCTAAAACTAAAGCAACTCCAATAATTCCAAAACTACTTGCAACACTAGTTGCAATTGTTCTTCCTTTTTTAGTCATTAAAT
>CAVGUB010000032.1:0-4852 GCA_963632375.1 Phocaeicola dorei
TGGCGGAGAAAAAGGGATTCGAACCCTCGCACCATTTCTGATCTATTGGTTTTCGAAACCAACCCCTTCAGCCTCTTGGGTATTTCTCCATCTATTATTATAACAAAATAAGTAGTTATTTATAATAAAATATTAAAAAATACTAAGGAATAGAGTATAATTAAGCGATGATTATTTTAATGGAAAGAGCTAAGAATTATTTTTCTTCAGAATTTGTAATTGTTATTGCAACAATAGTGGTTCTTTTAGCGTTAGCAGGACTTGCTATTTTTATTATGCATAATTTTGAAGAAAAGAAAGTTAAAAAAACATTTAAAAAAGAGATTAATAAATCAAATAAGATTATTATTTCTTTTAATGATGAACTTGTAGATATCTATAATCCTCATAGAGAAAATAGTAAAAGAACTATTACGTATGATAAGTTTTTAAGATTAGTACATGAAAAAGAAAGAAATGAATTTGAAAATTGGATAAGAGAAGTATCTAAAAAAGAATATAAATACGATAACCACGATAACGCGAAGATATTTACTACTCTTTTTAATGAAAAAAGAAATATTTATTTAAAGAATTTATATTGTATTTATCAAATAGATCGTAAGAATAATAAATTATTTTTAAATGGAGAATATTTGCTTAACACTCCATGTAATTATAATAAGAATAAACAAAGATATTCTCGTCCTTTGCAAGATTATGATGATATTGTTAGATTATATGATAATGGATTCTTTTTAAGAGGATGTTCTATTTCAATTAAATTTGAAAAGAAAGATAATAATTATATTGCGTATAATACAGAAGAAATTAGATTCTTAATTCTTGATGCATTATTTAAATTTCTTGATGGATCTACGATCTATTTTTATTACAAAGATCCAAATGAATTTGAAATTAATTTACTTGATAAAAAAGCGATTACTAAATATTCATTAAAGAAAATGTTAAATAATATTAAAAATAGTATTGATAAAACATTTGAATTATCTGGATATGAAGATTCTTTTGATTTCTATATTGTTGGTGGACTTGTAAGTGAATTACCTCACGACACTAATAAAATGTATGAAGAATTAAATGATTTATTTAAAAATTCAATTTCATCTCAATCAAATATTGGAATTTATGAAATTAATAATGATGACGATGAAAGTAATGATTATAAAAATGAAGTTTATTCAATTTATAGAAATAAATCTATTACTTCAACCTTTACAAACGTTATAAAACTTAATCCTCAATATAATCAATTACCATCAAATTATGGATATATTGCAGAATTTAGTATTGATAGTAAGAAATTTTCTAATTTTGATGAATTATTAGAAGCTAGTGAAAATTATGGTAAAGTTAAATCAGTTTACGCTGCTGCAATTCAAAATTCATTAGAAATTTATCTTGCTCAAAGAGAAAGTTATTTCTCTAAATTTATTTTTGAAATTAAAAAAGAATATATTAGCGAAGTTATTCCATCAATCAATAAGATGGAAAAAGTTGATCAAGCACATATTGTATTTTTAGTGGATATGAATGAACTTTTAGATGAAAAGAATGAATCTAAAAAGTTAGATTTATTTAAAAATATCCACACTAAAGGATATGAAATTGCAGCATTAATTAAATCAAGTGACACTTTAGTAGATCCAATGATCTGTAAAGAAGTTGATGCTTTCTTTGTAGAAAGTAATTTAAAATTTGGTGTTAAAGCTGATAGTAGAGATTTTATGAAAATACATTCTCTTTTAGATAGACTTGTTGGATTTAAAAAACCTTTAATTATTTATGAATCAAATAGCTTTACTGAAGTTGAATTATTCTTTAAAGCAGGAATTTATCATTTTTCATCTACTATTTTATCTAAAGCAAGTGCTACAATATTACCGTTAGACAAAAAAGTCGTTAGAAAATTACAAAATATTACTAAGAATTAGGAGAAGTTATGGCAGATATTAAAAATAAATCAATTACATCAAGAGATGAAGATTTTGCTCAATGGTACACTGATGTATGTAAAAAAGCAGAATTAATGGATTATAGTGAAGCTAAAGGTTTTATTATTTATAGACCTTATGGATACGCTATTTGGGAACAAATCCAAAAATTTATGGATGAAGAATTTAAAAAGGTTGGTACAGAAAATGTTTATATGCCTTTAGTTATTCCTCAATCATTATTCCAAAAAGAAAAAGATCACGTTCAAGGCTTTGCTCCTGAATGTTTAATCGCTACAAAAGGTGGCACAAATGATTTACAAGATCCATTAATTATTAGACCAACTAGTGAATGTGTCTTTACAGATCATTTTGCACATATTATTTCATCATATAGAGATTTACCAAAGATGTATAATCAATGGTGTTCAGTTGTTAGATGGGAAAAAACTACAAGACCATTTTTAAGAGGTAGTGAATTCTTATGGCAAGAAGGTCATACAATGCATGCAACTGAAGATGAAGCAAGAGCAGAAACTTTAAAAATGCTTGAAATTTATGATAAAACAGGTAAAGATTTACTTGCTGTTCCTTTTGTTAAAGGAAGAAAAACTGAAAAAGAAAAATTCTCAGGTGCTAAAGAAACTTATACAATTGAAGCTTTAATGCATGATGGAAAATGTTTACAAAGTGGTACATCTCATTATTTTGGAAATGAATTCTCAAAAGCATTTGGAGTTCAATTCCTTGATAAAGATGGAAAATTAAAGAATCCTTATCAAACAAGCTGGGGTGCTTCAACTCGTTTAATTGGATCTATTATTATGGTTCATGGAGATGATAATGGACTCGTTTTACCTCCAATGGTTGCACCAATTCAAGTTGTTATTATTCCAATTCAAATGCAAAAAGAAGGCGTTATTAAAAAGTGTGAAGAAATTTATGAAACTTTAAAGAATGCTGGAATTAGAGTTAAACTTGATAAGAGTGATAAAACTCCAGGTTGGAAATTCTCTGAATACGAAATGAAAGGAATTCCATTAAGAATTGAACTTGGACCTCGTGATATTCAAAATGACGCTTTAACAATTTGTAAGAGAAATGATGGCACTAAAGAAGTTATCAAAATTGAAGACACTTTAAGTGAAGTTAATAGACTTTTAAAGAAAGTTCATGAAGAAATGTATAATGCAGCACTTAAGAACTTACTTGAAAATATTAGAGAAGTCCATACTGAAGAAGAATTAAAAGAAGCTTTAGATAAAGGTGGATTCGTTAAGATGATGTGGTGTGGAGATGAAGATTGTGAAATCAAGATTAAAGAAAGATACCAAGCTACATCACGTTGTATGCCATTTGATCAAATTGCAATTGATGATCATTGTCCAATTTGTGGTAAAAAAGCAAAATACGTTATTTATTTTGGAAGAGCATATTAATAAAATTTAGTTTAACAAAGTAAGTGTTAGGCATATTCATGCCTGCACTTATTTTTTTAATATAATTGATTGTAAAGAAACTTGTCTCGTGTTATATTTTTAAAAAGAGGATTGTTGTGAAAAAATTAATTGATGATAAAGAATTTAAAACTTGGGTAAAAAGTATAAGTAAACAATATAAACAAGCTCAAATAAAAGCTTCTATAAGAGTTAATACAGAAATGCTTTCTTTTTACTATAACCTTGGAAAAGAAATATCATTAAATTCATTTAAAGCGGTTTATGGTTCTAAATTGTATGATAATTTAAGTAAAGAGTTAATTTCTGAACTCCCTAATGTTACTGGACTTTCACCTAAAAATTTAAGATATATGGAAAAATTTTATAACTTATACAAAGAAGAAGTCCAAAAATTCCCACAACTTGTGGGACAATTATATTCTATACCATGGGGACATCATAGAAATATTATTGATAAATGTAAAAATAGTAAAAAAGCACTATTTTTCGTTCAAAAAACTTTGGAGAATAATTGGTCAAGAGACACCCTTTTAAATTTTTTAGATACAAATTTATATGAAAGAGACGGAAAAGCAATTAATAATTTTGAAGTAGCTTTTCCTAATACTGAGAAAGAATTAGCAAAACAAATTACAAAAGATCCTTATAATTTTGACTTTTTAACAATAACTAATGATTATAACGAAAAAGAACTTAAAGATGCACTAATTGAAAATATACAAAAATTTCTTCTTGAACTTGGAACTGGTTTTGCTTTTGTTGGAAAAGAAACAAGACTTTTAGTTGGTGATACTGAATTTTTTACTGATTTGCTTTTTTATAATATTAAAATACATGCTTATGTTGTAATTGAAGTTAAAGTTTCCAAATTTAAACCTGCTGACCTTGGTCAATTAGGAACTTATGTCTCATCGGTTAATCATATATTAAAAGGGGAAAATGATAATCCAACTTTAGGCATATTAATCTGTAAAGATAAAGATGAAATTGTTGCTGAATATTCTTTAGAAAATTATAATATTCCTCTTGGAATTTCTTCATATGAATTGAATAAAATTATGCCAACTGAGTTAAAGAATTCATTACCTACTATTGAAGAACTAAAAAATAATTTAGGGGAAGAAAAGAACTAATTTTTTATGAGCTTAAAATAAATTGTAAATATTTTTGATATTTCTAAAATAAATTATAGATTTTATTTTTCTTTTGTGGTAATATTTATAAGCATTAAGCGTTGGTAGTGGAGTAATACCCAAGTGGTGAAGGGGCTTCCCTGCTAAGGAAGTAGATCGGGTAACCGGTGCGAGAGTTCGATCCTCTCTTACTCCGCCATAAATTAATGATATAGACTAGTAGAAATGCTAGTCTTTTTTATTGCTAATTTTCTAATATTTTTATTTATAAGATTTTTAATTCTTGATATAATTTTTAGCATGGCAAATACATCTAATAAAAATA
>CAVGUB010000033.1:0-6950 GCA_963632375.1 Phocaeicola dorei
TATATGAAGCTGGTTTATTAAATATTTTATTATTTTTAGAAATAGAAGTATCCATACATAAAACTAAATCATTATTTATATCAAATTCTGAAGAATTATTTATTAAAATAGATTCAAGTTTTTTGAATGCTAAAAAAGAGGAATAATCCTCTTTTATATTTTTAATACTTCTTTCATCAAATGTAGGTTTAATTATTTTATAATTAATACCTAACTTATTTATTAATTCAATTCTCCTAGGAGAAGATGATCCAAGTATTATCATAATTATTGTTTCTTATCTAAGATTAAAGGAATAATCATTGGATTTCTTTGAGTTTTTCTAAAGTAATACTTACTGACTGCTCCTCTAATAGTATTTTTAATATCGTTGAATGTAACACGTTTATTTTCAAATAATTTAGTTAAACTTTCTTCAACTTTCATTGAAGCATGACGTGTTAAATGTTCTTCATATTTTCCATAACTAACAAATCCTACAGTAATAACTTTTGGAGGAGCGATTAATTTAGAATTTTTACTATCTAAACAAATTAAGACGCTAACCATACCATCATCTTGTAAGATTTTTCTATCTCTAATAACAGCAGTAGAAACACCATTAATATCGTATCCATCAATATAAATATCATCTGCTTGGATTCTATTTTCTGCTTCAATAATCTTATGATTTTTTAAAATTAAACAATCACCATTTGCAAGAATGAAGATATTTTCTCTTGGCATTCCAAGTTCATGAGCAATATCACCATGTAACTTTAACATATGGTATTCACCATGAGCAGGCATAAAATATTTAGGTTCAAATAATTTTAAATTCATTTTTAATTCTTGTCTTGAAGGGTGACCTGATGAGTGAATATCTTTAATGATTGAGTTTGTAATAACATCACATCCAAGACGTGTTAATCTATTAACAACACGTGCAATTGATGCACCATTTCCAGGAATAGGAGAAGATGAGAAAACAACTGTATCTCCAGGTAAAACTCTAATTCCTTTAAATGTACCATTAGCAATTCTATTTAAAGCTGCCATTGCTTCACCTTGACTACCTGTACAAAGAATTAATACTTCTGAATCTTTTAAACTATTTAAATCATCAACTTGTTTTAAATAATCTCCAGGAATTTTAATGTATCCAAACTTAATTGCACAATCAACAGCGTTAACCATTGATTTACCAACAATAATACATTTTCTATTGTGTCTAACAGCACAATCTAAAATTTGTTGAATACGAGAAACGTTACTTGAGAAAGTTGACATAATAAGTCTACCTTCTGCTTTATCAAAAATATCGTTGATTGAATTTAAAACATTCTTTTCACTTGGAGTCCATCCATCTTTCATTGCGTTTGTAGAATCAGCAAGTAATAAATCAACACCTTCTTCACCAATTCTAGAAATTTTATGTAATTCAATATCTGGACCAACTGGAGTTAAATCAATTTTAAAGTCACCTGTTGTAACAATTCTTCCTTCACTTGTATCAATGCAAAAACCAAAAGAATCAGGAATTGAGTGAGTAACTCTAAAGAATGATACTTTAAAAGAACCAGCTTTAATAACATCATCACTATTATATTCAACAATTTTTACATTGAATTTAATTTTTTGATCTTCTAATTTTTGTCTAATTAAAGCTGCTGCAAGCTTTGGAGCGTATATAACAGGAATATTTACACTCTTTAATAAAAAAGGAACAGCACCAATATGGTCTTCGTGACCATGAGTAATAAATAAACCTCTAATTTTATTTTGATGATTTTTTAAATGACTGTAGTTAGGGATAACATAATCAACACCAACTAAATCATCTTCTGGGAATTTAACACCAGCATCAATAATAATTAAATCATTTTCGTTTTCAACACAATAAGTATTTTTTCCAACTTCACCTAAACCACCAAGGGCATAAATAAGTACAGGATTTCTTTTAACTTTTTCTTCCATTATTTACCTCTTATTATAATTTTTATATAAATCTCGCTAATAATATTTTAATCTATTATAAATTAAAGTTCAATTGCACCTTTAATTTCTTTAAAAGGATTATCCTTATCAATATGATCATAAAATAAAACACCTTTTAAGTGATCGATTTCATGTTGAGCAACAATTGCAAGATATCCAGTAAAGGTATATTCTTTAAAATCATTTTTAAGCAAATCAAAACATTTAACTTTAATTTTATTACTTCTATAGATTTTACCAGGATGAGGATCATCTACACTTAAACATCCCTCTCCTCCAGCTAAACAACAAAGTTTAGTACTTTCTGAAATAATTTGAGGATTGATTAAAATATATTCAATTTCTCTTCCATCTTCATCAACATAATAAATCGCTAAAAGTTTAATGTTTTTTCCAATTTGAGGAGCAGCAATTCCAACTCCACTTCTAACATCCTTATGATTTTCTAAATATTCTTCATCTTGAGATAATTTTAAGTATTCTAACATCTCAAATCCTAATTTTTTAATGTCCTCACTTAAAGGAAATGCAACATCAACAGATCTTTCTCTTAAACTTTTTTTATTATCTTTTACTATCTTAAAATTCATACTAAATAATTATATAAATATATTTTAAAATTTCAACTATTACATACAATTTATTGACACTTTTTGATATAATCTTAATATGAATTTAACCTTGTTAGAAAAAATTGATAAATTAAATAAGGATATTTTAGAAAGTCAAGAATATAAAGAATATATTGATAGTAAAAACCAATTAGAAAGTGATGAAGAAGCGATTAAACTTACTTTAAAAAAAGATAAATTAATCATGGAATATGAAGATAATTTGAAGTTTTCTTCTAAAAATGATCCACTTAATTTAAAGATTCAAAAAGAAATTAAAGAAGTAGTAGATACTTTAAATTCTTTAGAAGTAGTACGAAATTACAAAGAAAAAGAAAGTAAAATTAATGAAATTATAGATTTAATAAATAAAGAAATATTTGATATATGATAAGAGTAAATGCAGGAAAATATAAAGGAAGAAAGATAGAAGAACCAAATCCTTTAACTACAAGACCTAGTAAAGATATTGTAAAGGTTGGATTATTTAATATTATTAGAAATGAAGTGCTAAATAGTACTTTTTTAGATTTATTCGCAGGTTCTGGTCAAATTGGAATTGAAGCGTTATCTAGAAACGCTAAAAAAGTATATTTTATTGAAAAAGATAGAAATGCTTTTAAAATATTAAAGAATAATTTAAATTATATTTCATCTTCTGATTATGAAGTGATTAATAATGATTATAAATTATTTTTAGATAATTCATTAAATACACTTAAATTTGATATTATCTTTGTAGATCCACCTTATAAAATGGAGATTAATGATGAATTTATATCTAATTTAATTACTAATTATTTAAGTGATTCAGGTATTTTAATATTTGAAAGAGAAGATAAATTTAATGATGAATTAAATGATAAATATTCATTTAAAGAATATAAATATGGGAGGAGTAAATTATATATTTATAGAAAATTATGAAAAAAATTGCAATTTATCCAGGAAGTTTTGATCCATTAACTAATGGACATTTAGATATTATTGAAAGAGCAAGTACTATTTTTGATGAAGTTATTGTATTAATTTCATTTAATCCTGATAAAAAAGGAAGATTTCCTTTAGAAATTAGAGAAAGAATGGTTAATGAAAGTTGTAAGCATTTAAGTAATGTCAAAGTAGATTCTTTTAATGGACTTGTAGTAAGATACGCTAAAGAACATGACGCTAAATTCTTAATTAGAGGATTAAGAGCAGCAGGTGATTATGAATATGAATGGAGTTTATATTCAGGGAATAGATTTATTGATCCAAGTATTGATATGGTGTATTTAATGGCAAAACCTGAAAAATCTATTATTTCTTCAACTGCAGTTATGGAATTTATTAGAACTGGAGTAGATGTTTCTACCTTAGTACCTGAAGCAGTTTATAAAATTATTGAAGAATTAAAATCTAAGTAGTTATTAAGTTAACTACTTTTTATTTGTAAATAAAAAAATCAGTAGATTTTATTCTACTGATTCATTTTTAAGCATTTACTAATTTATTTTCAAAGTCTTCTTTACCCATCCAAGCATTTGCTAAGAATTTTGTACAATCAACGTTGATATCATCGCTATCTGATGAAGGGATTGAATAGAAGATTGTTGAGATAATGTAACCTGTTTTATTATCATCACTTAAATCAATAATCATACATGTAGGAGTTTGAATTTTACTTGTTTCATTTAATCCTGTTGTATTTGAAATAAGAGTTGAAGCACTAGTTGAATTTGATTGAGCTAAGTTAATGTAATAATTTTGTTTATCAACCATACTCATTGCTGTTCTATAAAAACTTAAATAAGAGTTACTAGCAACTAAATCATCAATTGGTTTTCTGTTTTCTTCTGTATAGTAATCATCATCAAATGTTTGATCAACTTCAATAGCTTGGAATTTATATGATGCATATTTTTCTCCATCAAGTCCAATATAACTTGACCAGTTATTTTGTAAATATTGAGCACCAACTTTTAAGTTCTTACATGATGAGCAATCTTCTTGAACGAAGAATAAGAAGAATTTATTTTCACCACTATAATTTTTTAAAGCAGCTTGAGCTTTAGTTTTATCACCTTGAGCCCATGCATCTTGTGCATCAACGAATGCATCAAAGAATTTATTTGCAGCACTATTTTCTTGACCTTGTTTACTACCTTCAAGTGATAAATAAGATGTTTCGAAATATTTTAAATGTGATTCTTTTTGATTGATAAGATTTTGAATACCTGATGAGATATATGGGATAGAAAGAATAATACCGAAGATACATCCAACAATAAGGAGTGGTTGAATCCAAGCAGTTTCTTTAATCCAATTCCATAAAGCAACAAATGGTTTCGCAATAGCTTTTAATATTTTCATAGATTACCTCTTATAATTTCTAAATTTAAAACTAGACATAAAAAACAACACATTTTTAATGTCGAAAACTATTATACAAGAAATTATTGAAAATTGGTATAAACTTTTTAATATTTTTGTTGTATTTCAAAATTAATAAAATAAAATATTGTATATGTATTATTTTAAGAAATTTAAGAAGAAGGTTGTAGACTATTTTTTTGATCATCCTCATCAAAAAACTATTGCAAATGATATCTATATTATTTTAGTAACTGTTGTTGGTGCATTAGTTTTTAGTTTTGGATTCAAAACATTTATTCAACCTAACTATGAAGCATTTAGTGATCAATCTATTGCTAATGATCCTACTGCAATTAAATCTTTAGCAAGTTGTGGAGCAAGTGGTATCTCTCAATCGGTTTTACAAATATTTAAATTATGTGGACTTGAATTTATTAAAGATCCATTTAATCAATATATTACTAATTTCGTTGCGTATTTTATCATTAATCTTCCTTTATTAATCTTTGGATTCTTCAAAGTTGGTAAGAAATTTACTATCATTACTTTATTTAATGTTATTTGTGTTACGGTGTTTGGTATCATCTTACCAAATAATGAAGGTGATTTTATTACTCAAATTTCAGAATATGTTTATCTTCAACCAGTTGCAAGAATCTTATTTGCAGGAATGTGTACAGGATTTGCAAGTGCTACAAGTTATATGATTGATTCTACAGCTGGAGGAACTGATATTATTGCGTATTATATTAGTGAGAAAAAATCAATGGGAGTTGGTAAATGGAGTGCAGTATTAAATTTCATTGTAGTTTTAACATTTACAATTCTTTCTACAATTTCTGGAGGTCTTGTTAATGGAGTAGATTTTTCTCCAATTAAACCTGCTACTGCAGTAATTATTCTTCTTTATACATTCCTTTACATGGTTATTACTACAATTGTTGTAGATAATATTAATGTATTTAATAAGAAATTAAATGTCCAAATTACTACAAGAAATGAAATTTTATCTCAAGTTATTATTGCAAATATCCCTCATGGATGCACAATTGTTAAAGGAAGTGGTGGATTTACTGGTAAGGATGTTTATATTATTTCTATTACAGTTAGAAAGAATGAGTGTAAGAAAGTAGTTAAAATTGCAAAAGAAGCTGATCCAAATTGCTTTATTAATGTTTTAGTAAATGAACAAGTTTATGGTAAATTCTTTAGAAAACCAATTAAATAGGAGAAAATTATGATTAAAAAATTAGGAGCAAAACCAATTATTTATCCTCAACCAGTATTTATTATTGGAACATATGATAGTAACAATAATCCTGATGCAATGAATGCTGCATGGGGAGGAATTGCAGATAATGATAAAATATTTATTTGTATGGGAGATAATCATCAAACTACAAAGAATTTATTATTAAATAAGGAATTAAGTGTATCAATTGGTACAAAAGAACATGTTTTAGATTGTGATTATGTAGGAATTGAAAGTGCAATTAAAAATCCTAATAAATTAAAGAATACATCTTTAACCCCAGTTAAATGTCCTGATATTAATGCACCTTATTTTAAGGAATTGCCATTATGCTTTGAATGTAAAGTAGAAAGTTATGATGAAGAATCTTGTTATTTATTTTTAAAAGTAGTAGATACTTTATGTGATGATTCTATTTTAAAAAGTGATGGTAAAATAGATGTTAAAAAGTTAGATCCAATTATTTATGATGGAAGTAACCACAAATACTATTCTTTTGGAGAAGTAGTAGGAGATGCTTTCAAAGATGGATTAAAACTTAAAAAATAGTAGTTATTTATTAAATGTCTTATTAATTTAAGGCATTTTTTATTTATTCAATTATAATATAAGTATGGATTTTAAAAATTATTGGAATGAAGAACATAAAAAGTGGATTGATAATGAAATAAAAATGGATGATTGGTTAGATAAATACCAAGATATAATTAAAAATACTCATACCAAAATACTTGATTTAGGATGTGGACTTGGTA
>CAVGUB010000034.1:0-3351 GCA_963632375.1 Phocaeicola dorei
TGTGGATTTAATAATTAAATAAGATTATAGTATTTAGGTATGAATGAATTAGAATTAAACAAGACTTATGAAGTTATAGACTTAAAAACATTTAAAAAAAGAAAACAATTTGAATGGTTTAATACCTTTTTAGATCCAACATTTGGATTTAATGTAAAAATGGATGTTACCAATTTATTAAATAAATCACATTCTACTAATACATCTTTTTTTATTAATATGCTTTATTGTGTATCTAAAGGAATGAACAAGGTTGAAGAATTCCATTATCGAATTGTAAATAATGAAATTAGAAAATATAAATATATTAATCCAACATTTACAGTTATGAATTTAAAATTAAATATTTATGAAAACGCAGGAATCATTGATAATGATTTTGAATATGAAGAATTTTATAAAAGATGCCATAAAGAAATTGAAAGAATTAAATACAATGAATCGTTAAAAGATGAATTTAATGAAAATAAAGATTTTAATGATTATTATATGACTTCAATTCCTTGGATTACTCTTGAAGGAATGAATCATCCAATTCCTGGAGGAAATAAAGAAAGTGTTTCTTGCCCTAGAGTTTGTTGGAGTAAATATTATAAAGAAAATGATAAATATTATTTATCTTTAAATATTACAGTTAACCATTCTTTTATTGATGGAAAACCATGCAGTGATGCTTTTATTAATATTCAAGAATTATTAAATAATTTTTAGTTAGGAGATTTTATGAAAAATAAAAATATATTATTTACTGTTTCTTATTGGGTAATTGGATTAGTATTATTTGTTGGAGCGTATTTATTATTTGCGTTTGGATCACTTCATATTTTTATATCTAGTTTTACAGATCAAACATTATTTAGAACAACTGTTGAAATTAATACTTCAATTCCTGGAGAAATTTATCTTCTTGGAGGAAATTTAGTTACTTCAATCGGATTAAAGATTAATAATGCAATTGGAATAAGTTTAAGTCAAAGCGTTAATAACATTACTTTTGAAGGATTTAAGATTGATTGGATTACTTGTTCAGTTTTAGTAGGAAGTTTACTTGTATTTATTATTGATGCTATTTTTAAAAAGTTTAAAGCAGTTAATTATACATGTGGTGGATTAATTGCAATATGTGGTATCGCATTATTCTTTGAACCAGCTTCATTTGGATATTTTAATAAAGATATGTTTAAAGATTTATACCAATATTTAGATGGGGTTAACACTAATAGTATGGATATTACTAATAATGTAAAAGTTAATTATTCTAATCCATGTGTTTATGTTGGTGCTACAATCATATTAGTTGCTGGACTTTTAATTATCGGATATCAAGTCTATAAGTCAATTAAAGAAAAAAAGAATACTAGTATTGAAAACGAAGAAGTACAAAATCAAAACTAGAAACCCTAGAGCGTATTTAAAAAATACGCTCTTTTATTACTTTTTTAAATAATTTATAATACTTGTATGAGTGAAAATGAAAATTTAGTTTGCTCAAGGGTAGATTTAGAAAAAAAAGATGAAGTCAAGAAACAAAGAGTTTGGGAAATTGACTTTTTAAGAGGTATATGTATTTTATTAATGGTATTTGATCACTTGATGTGGCAAATACATGATTTTATATGGAAATATTTTGGAATTACAGATTGGACAGCATCTAATATTCCAGAATTTTTAAGACAATACCATTATTTTGGAACATTTTATTACACTAATGATTTTAGAATAGAATTTAGATTTATGGTTTTATTCTTATTCTTTTTTATTTGTGGAATTTCAATGAATTTTAGTAAAAATAATACTAAAAGAGGTCTTATTTGTCTTATTTGTGGACTTTGTATTACTTTAGTTACAATTGTTTTATGTATGACAAATGTCATTGATCCACAAGGAAGTTTAATTTCATTTGGTGTTTTATCGTGTCTTGGAAGTTGTATTTTAATTACACACTATTTAAAGAAATTAGTGTATAAAATTTTTAATAACAACTTTAATGCTTGGGTAATTACTGTTTGTATTTTATCTTGGATATTAATTTTACTTGGAAAATATTTTAGAGTACATTTTCCATCTTATGAATTAGTTCGAAATGATCCAATGAGTTATTTTGTTGGTGTTTTAGGAAATATCTTTGGATTTGCTAATTTTGGTGGAGATTATTTCCCTCTTGTTCCTTATCTTGCATATACTTTACTTGGAAGTATGCTTGGAGAAGTTTTCTATAAAAATAAGACTTCATTATTTAAAAAAGAACCAAAAGCTTGTAAACCTTTTACAGTTGTTGGGAAAAATACTATGTGGATATATTTATTACATATTCCAGTTATTACATTAATCCATATTATATTATTTGTTGCATGTGGATTTAGAGTTAAATTTTAGGATTTATTATGTTTGAAGAATACAAAGATTATACTATATATGAATATTTATTAAAAAATGTTGAAAAATACCATACAAATAACGCTCTTTATTATAAGGGTAAGTTTTTTACGTATGATGAACTTTTAAGTAAAGTTAATTCATTTGCAAAAGAATTTAAGAATTTAGGTTATGGAATTAATGATATTATTACTGTTTGTTTACCTAACATTCCAGAAGCTGTTTATTTATTTTATTCTATTAATCAAATTGGAGCGATTGCAAATATCATTCATCCTTTAATGAATTATGATCAATTAAGAGAAATTTTATTAAGAATTAAATCAAAAGTTCTTTTTGTTTTAGATACTAGATATGAAGAATTCATGAATCTTGAAAAAGAAGGAATTAAAGTTATTCCTGTTTGTCCTGCTCATGAACTTGGAAAAATAAAAACAAAAATTTATTATAAACAAAATAAAAAGAAGTTAAATTATTTAAAATTTGATAGTTATTATAAAATTGATAAATTTTATGAAAATGAAAAATTTGAATATAAAGAATATTATAAAGACGCTTATAAAAATGCTATTTTCCTTCATAGTGGGGGTACAATGGGAGAAAGTAAGACAGTTTCTTTATCTTCAAGTAGTATTAATTCAGTATGTTTAAATGCGTATGATATTTTAGGTATTGATGAAAATTACAATAAAAAGATGTATATGCTAAGTGCACTTCCAATGTTTCATGGATTTGGACTTGGTATTGGAATCCATATCTCTTTTATGTTTGGTGGATGTGATTGTTTGATGCCTAAATTTAGTGCAAAAGAAACAGTTAAATTAATTAAAAAGAAGAGAATGACTGTTTTAATTGGTGTTCCTCGTTTATTTGAAGCGTTACTCCATCATAAAAACTTTAAAGGAAAGAAGCTTAGATGTTTAAAAACTGCTTTTATTGGAGGAGATTTTGTATCTAAGAGTTTACTTGATAGAT
>CAVGUB010000034.1:4155-10060 GCA_963632375.1 Phocaeicola dorei
TTTTAGACCATTCTTTTACACTCAAATTTGGTATTTAAATTTACCATATTGGACAAATAAAACATATGCAGAATTAAAATATTGCTATGATGAATTAATGAATTGTTTAATGTTTTTTGATAAATTTTCTTTAGGAAATGTTTTTATTTATAGCGAAGGTGCTAAAGAACATTTCTTACAATGTAGAGGATTATTTCTAGCAAATAACATTGGATGTTTATTATCATTTATTGGATTAATCATTACTCAAAGAATGTTATCAAAAAAAGAATTTAGATTAGTAAAATTAAAGAATTTTACCTTAAAATCATGGAATTCTTTCTTATTATTACTTATTTTAATAATTGCACTAATCTGGGCAATAATTGATTTTTATTCATTATTTGGACTTTTCCATAAGATATTTTTCCCAGGAAAAGATAACTATATATTTTATCCAGATGTTGATCCAATTATTAATATGTTTCAAGAAGCTTTCTTTATTAATTGTGCTATTTTAATCGGAATAATTGTTGCAATATTTATGTTTTATCCTTTAATTAAAGATTTAATTTTAATTAAAAAGAAACACACTAAAAATTAATGAATTAGCAAGATAATAAGTAAACATTATTAAAAAATCATATTTTTTAGATATATTTTTAAATCTTTTTAAGATTACTAAAACATCACTAATTAAATAAATATAAAATCCTAGAATCATCATTATAGATTTATAATCTAAATTATTAAATTTAGAAATAATTAAAGAATACATTCCTATTACTAATATTCCAAGGTAAAGTGATGCTGGTGCAATAAAGAGTTTCCCTAATGTTTTATATAAGAATATAAAAATTAATATAACTCCTAAAATAAATGGAATAAATGAATAATACAAAGCATTAATAGAAATATTAAACTTATTATATTCATTAATTACCACTAAAACATGTCCTATAAAGAAAGAAATTGCACCTATAGTAAACATGATTTTATTACCAAATAATAAAAATAAATCTCCTAATGAATATAAAAAAGCAATAATACTAAAAATATAAAATTCTTTATAATTTAAACATAAAGAGAATATACTAATTAAAAGAAGTGGAAAGCATTTAAATATTGCTTTATAAAGCTTATTATTAATAATGCAAAAGAAAACTTCTAATAACATTATTATTAAAATTATAGATAAAAATGTATATTTAAGAATATCATTCATATTTTTATTATATAATAACTTTCTTTATGTTAAAATACTAAAGAATAAATGCATCGTTGATTCAATGGTAGAATGTTAGCTTCCCAAGCTGAACACGCGGGTTCGATTCCCGTACGGTGCTCCAATTGTTAATTAATACGATATTTATCGTATTTTTTTATTTTTTAAAGTACGTGTCGGTACAAAGTCGGTACATTTTTTATGTTTTAATTCAAAATAATTATAAAAAAATGATAAAATAAAAAAATGAAAATGAAGGGTGAATGTATGGAAAATATAAGCTTATCTTATTTAGAGAATAATCTTGATGAAGTGTTTGAAAAAGTAATTAAAAATAGTGAAAAAGTAAGAATTAAAACTGAAAAAGGGAATTTAATAGTTTTATCTAAACAAGAATATGATGGTTTATTAGCAACGTTTGAAATTTCTAATAATTTAAAATTAAAAGAAAAAATTCTTAAAGGTATCGATTTTAATGAAATTAAATTATGATTTATAAGATTATAAAATAGTTTTGATTATACATATAAAAATCAATGGTTATTAAATTTAAAATATTCATAAAAAATGAAAAAATCTTGGATTTATAAGTCCAAGATTTTTTAAATTCATTAATATTGTGCTTCAGGTTTATTATTTTTATCTTTAATATCTCCAACTGCAGCTTCTGTAGTTAAGAATAATCCTGCAATAGAAGAAGCGTTTAAAATAGCACTACGAGTAACTTTAGTAGGATCAACAATACCTGATTCAATCATATTAACCCATGTACCATTTTTAGCGTCGAATCCAACTCCATTTTCTTTTTCAAGTTGCATTTCAACAATATCTTTTCCAGAATATCCTGAATTTTCTGCAATTTGATATAATGGAGCTTCTAATGATTTTAAGACAACATTAATTCCACGTTTAACATCAACATTATCACTAGTTAATTCTTTTCTAACTTTCTTATAAACTTCCATTAAAGCTTCTCCACCACCTGGAACAATACCTTCTGAAATAGCAGCTTTAGTAGCATTTAATGCGTCTTCAAGTCTTAATTTCTTTTCTTTTAATTCACTTTCAGTAGTAGCACCAACTTTAATTAAAGCAACTCCATTTGATAATTTAGCAATTCGCTCATTAATTTGATCTTTCTTATATTTAGTAGATTCATTATTATAATCATTTCTTAATTCATTAATATGATTTTCTAAATCTTCTTTTGATCCACTTCCATCAATAATAGTAGTAGAATCTTTTTCAATAACTACTTTAGATGCACTTCCAAGTCCTTCAATAGTAATATCTTTTAACTTACCATCTGGTAAATTCTTGTCATAGAATTTAGCACCTGTAATTAATGCAATATCTTTTAATTCATCAGCTTGAGAATCTCCAAATCCAGGAGCTTTAGTTGCAACAACATTAAATGTACCTCTTAATTTATTTAAAATAATTGTAGAGACTGTTTCTTGATCAATATCATCTGCAATAATAAATAATGGTTGATGAGATTTTACAATTTCTTCTAAAATAGGAAGGATATCTTGAATAGAATTAATCTTATTATTAGTAACTAAAATTAAAGGATTTTCCATTGTAATTGATTTTGAATTATCATCACTTAACATATATGGAGAAATATAACCTTTATTATATTTTAATCCTTGAGTAACTTCTAAAGATGTTTCAAATCCTTTTGATTCATCTACATTGATAACTCCATTTTTACCAACTTTTTCCATTGCACCTGCAATAATTTCTCCAATTTCTTTAGAACCTGAAGAAATAGTTGCAACACTTGCAATATCACTATTTGTGTTAACTGGTTCAGAAATTTTAAGTAATTCTTCACTAACTTTTTTACTAGCTTTTTCAATTCCTTCTCTCATTAAAACTGGATTAGCACCTTTTTGAACTTCTTTTAATCCATTATGAATCATTTCTTGAGCAAGTAAAGTAGCAGTAGTTGTACCATCTCCTGCAACATCATTAGTGTTATTTGCAACTTCATAAATTAATTTAGCACCCATATTTTTAAATGGATCATCAAATGTAATTTCTTTTGCAATAGATACTCCATCATTTGTAATTAATGGACTTCCATATCCTTTATCTAATACAACATTTCTTCCTTTAGGACCTAAAGTTACTTTAACAGTGTTAGCAAGTTCATCAATTCCTTCTAACATTTTATCTTGAGCATTTTTACCAAATCTAATTTCTTTTGACATATATTTTATCCTCCTAATTTAAAACTGCTAAAACATCATCAGCATTAATAATTAAAAATTCATCATCATTTACTTTTACTTTTGTAGGTGAATAAGTTTTATAAATTACTTTATCTCCTACTTTTAAATCAATTGGATGTAAACTTCCATTTTCAATTCTTCCTTTTCCAATTGCATAAACTACAGCATATTCTGTATCTTCCTCTTTTTCTGAAAGAATAATTCCAGATTGTGTTTTAGTTTCTTTCTTTTCTTTTTTTAATACTACATTATTATTTAATGGTTTAATCATTGTTATTAGCCTCCTAATATCTTTAGCACTCATCTATTTTGACTGCTAACGTAATAAGATATAAACCTCTTTTAGCACATTGTCAATAAGAGTGCTAAAAATAATTAATCATTTGTTTATTATGCACAAAAATTTGATAAATGAAATTTTAATAATTAAAATATTTAGGTATGTTAGAAGTTAAGAAAGTTAAAAAGAAAAACAAAGATTATAAAAATATAGAAAAGTTAATGTTAGATTCATTTCCAAAAGAAGAACTATTTTCATTTAGAATATTAAATTTATTTTCAAAAATAAGAAAATGTGATTATTTATGTTATTATGATAATTCTTCATTAATTGGAATTAGTTATTCTTATAAATATAAAAATTTAGTATTTATTCTTTATTTAGCAGTATCTAAAGAATTTAATTCTAAAGGATATGGATCAATGATTTTAGATTATATAAAAAGTAATAATAAAGACTGTGATTTTGTATTAAATGTAGAAAAACTTGATAAAAACGCTTTGAATTACAAAGAAAGAGAAAGAAGATATAAGTTTTATTATAAAAATGGATTTAAAAGAACAGGCTTACTCTTTAAAGAAGAAGTTGTCTATGATGTTTTATCTACTAAAGAAAATTTAGAAGCGAAAGAATATCAAAAATTATTAAAGAAAATGCTATTTGGAACTAAATTACCAAAGATTGAAAAAGAATAAAATTCATATTAATTGCATATAAAATACATTAAGTTATAATTTATTTATAAAAATTAGAAGGAGAAAAAATGGCTTGTACAACTATACTTGTAGGAAAAAATGCTAGTTATGATGGATCAACAATTATTGCTCGTAATGATGATTCACCTAGTGGAATTTTTACTGAGAAAAAATTAAAAATTATTGAAGATAATAAAAATGGAGATGTTTATGTTTCAAAAATCTCTAAAGTTAAAATCGAATTACCAAAAGAATCTTTTAAGTATTCTTTAATGCCAAGTGTTGATGAAAAAGATGGTATTTGGGGTGCTTGTGGAATTAACAAATTTAATGTAGGAATGAGTGCTACTGAAACAATTACTTCTAACCCTTTAGTTAAAGGTGCTGATCCTTTAGTTGAAAAAGGAATAGGAGAAGAAGATTTAGTAGTTTTAGTATTACCATACATTAAAACTGCAAGAGAAGGAGTTATTCGACTTGGAAATCTTTTAAAAGAATATGGAACATATGAATCAAATGGAATTGCTTTTAATGATGGTAATGAAATTTGGTGGCTTGAAACAATTGGAGGACACCACTTTATTGCACGTAAAGTTCCAGATGATTATTATGTCGTTATGCCAAACCAATTTGGATTAGATAATTTTGATTTTGAAGATGCATATGGAGCTAAAAAAGAACATTTAGCAAGTGATGATTTAAAAGAATTTATTGAAGAAAATCATTTAAATTTAAATATTGATAATTCTTTTAATCCACGTCTTGCATTTGGATCACATAGTGATTCTGATCATGTTTATAACACTCCACGTGCTTGGTATATGCTTAGATATTTTAATCCTAGAAGTTATAAATGGGATGGAGAAAATGCAGATTTTACTCCTGAAAGTGATGATTTACCATGGATGATGAAACCTGAAAGAAAAATTACTATTGAAGATGTTAAATATATTTTAGGAAGTTATTATCAAGGAACTCCATATAATCCATATTCTAAGGATGGAAAAAGTAAATATAGACCAATAGGAATTTCAAGAACTTCATTTTTAGGAATTGTTCAAATTAATTCTAGTGGTATTTATCCTGCTATTGAATGGATTAGTTTTGGATCAAATGCATTTAATGCTTCTATTCCTTTTGTATTTGGAGGAACAAAAGTTCCTGAATATTATTCAAATACAACATTAGATTTTAGTAGTGATAATTTCTATTGGATGAGTAGACTTGTTGCAGTTTTAGCAGATGCACACTTTAAAAAGAATGCTATTTTTATTGAAAGATATCAAAATAAAGTATTTAATGAATCTTATAGAATATTAAATTCTCATAAAAAAGATATTAAATTAGATATTGATTTAATAAATGAAGAATTAGCATGTATGCTTAAAAAAGAAACTCAAGATGTAATAAATAAACTTATCTATTCTTCATCAATGGAGATGAAAAATGGATTCTCTAGAAGTGATAATTAAGGTATGAATAATAT
>CAVGUB010000035.1:0-2097 GCA_963632375.1 Phocaeicola dorei
TCCATATTAGCCATATAATTTTTTCCTTTTCTAAATATGCTAATATTATAAAATAGAAAGTATAAAAATTAAAGAGGACAATTTGATAATGTCCTCTTAACAAAAGGGTTATATTAGAAAGTTAATAATTCAGCTTCAAATAAATCATTACCATTAAATGTTTTAGATTCTCCTCCTGTTCCTGTTGAATCGGAATTACTTGCTTGTTCTTTTGATTTATCAATAAGAGCTTGACTTGAATCCGTATTATTCATTTGCTTTGTAATATCTTTTGCACTTGTTGTAAAAGAACTAACTAATAACGTTCCAATTGCTCCAAAGATTGCTAATACTAAAACGACTCCTAAAATTTGACCTTTAATTTCTGACATATTTATTTCCTCCTTTAATCAAAAACTAATTATATATACTAATAACTGCGTATCTTTTGATACTTAATTCCATTGGGGTATTTCCCATTACTACTGGTTGATATTCCTTTTTTAAATAATATTCATAAACATCTCCTTTTTGATATCCAATATCGTTATTAACGCCTTCAATCGTAATATTGTTATTTTTACAATATTCAACTAAAGAATCTGTAATTTTTCCTTCTTTTGAAATTCTATAACTTGCCATCGTAGAAATTGAATCTAGATTGGTATAACTAATTTGAACCATCGTTAGATCTACTCCAAAGAGGAAACAATAAAAGATAATTCCAATCCCAAGTATTAATGCTAACTTATTACCCATTAATGATTCCTCCAAGTAATGAAATAACACAAAATGATAAAATAATCATAATCATCCCACTTCCTACAACTGAGAATATATTTAAATTTTCAAAGAATCTTATTCTTTTATATGATTTTTCGTTTTCAATTCTGGTTTTTAATTCTTCAAATATTTTATTAAATTGATTTAAATAGATATCACTTGATCCACTATTTGTAATTTCATATAAAGCAATCATAACTTCTTCTATTACTTTATCACTAAATGAAGACGCAAAATCAATGTATGGTTTAATTGATTTATCTTCATCAATTTGATTAATTAATAATTCTAATTTTGTATTCATTTCTTCATCTGCAAAAGCTCTAACTTCATTTAATGAATGATATACTGTTTCTTTATTAGATAAATAAATTCTTAAGAATGAAAATACTTCAATAAATGATTCATCTAGCTTTACTTTCTTTTCTTTTTCAATCTTAGAATATCTTGTTAAAAAGAAATAATTAAAGATTACAAGTGCTCCAAGTAGTAAAGAAACTGCTATAACATTAAATTTAAAGATAAATAACACTACAATTCCAATAATTAAAATTAAATTAATTGCACCAAGTTTCATCATTTCTTTAGAAAAATCTAAATTTAATGATTCAATCTTATTTTTTAGCTTTTGCATACTCTTCTTCTCCTACAAAATTAATAAAATTTAAATTAAACATATGATTTAAAAATAAATAGAGGAATGTAATAAAGATAATGAAGAAACAAAATATTGCTAATGGATAAAAACTCATTTTTATAATCGTTTCGTAGAATATTGACATTGAAAGTTGAATAACTACTAGGATTATCATAGTAAGTCCCCACATAGACGCAAACTCAATTAATTTTCTTTTGGAAGTTACTTTATAATCATCTAGTAAACTATTCATCTTTCGAGTATCAAATAATAAAAGTTGAGAAATCTTAATAATATCGCCTCCTTGAAATAAATATTGATCAAGAAGTTTTAAAAAGACATCATATACTTTTAAATTAAAATATCCTTTTAAATTCTTTATTCTTTCTTCTACTCCTTCACTAGAAGAATTATTATCAATCATTAATAATTCTTCATTAAATGTTTCTTTTACTTGTTCATATGTTGTATTTATTGATTTATTAATACTTAAAGTAATAATAAAGTTATTAATAAATTTAGTGCATTCTTTAACTTTAATTGAATTAGATTCATACTTTTTATATTGTCTTTCAATAAGAATGAAAAATAATATTAAGAATATTAACGCTAAAGCAGCAGTAAAGATTAAGTTTCTTGTAGTGTAGTAATAAAGTCCAGAAAATACTAATGTTAAAAGAAGGTAATAAATATATCTC
>CAVGUB010000036.1:0-9208 GCA_963632375.1 Phocaeicola dorei
GGCAAGAATAGCACGTCGCTGGGCTTTTTTTTATCCAAAAATTGTAAGTTTATTATATATTAAAATTAAAAATGCAATAATTTTATGTTATAATATAAAAAGTTTTAAGGGAAAGAAAATTATGACATTAGACAAAAAAGAAATTGCTGAATATATTGGTGAGATAGTTAGTGAAACTTATGGTGTTATAGGATTAGTAAAACCTACTAACAGTTTTTCTAATTTTACTTTACTTAAAAAGAATCACTATTTTGAAGGCATTAAACTTTCAGAAAGTGGAGATAAATATTTTGTAGATGTACACGTTAGTGTTTTATATGGCTTAAAAGTTACTGAAATTGTTAATGAAATTTATAAAAGATTATCATATCTTTTAAAACAAAAATATGGTGATGTTTTTAAAAAAATTAACGTTTTTATAGATAACATACAAGAACTTTAATTAGGAGTTTTAATTTTATGAAATCAATTGATGGTAAGATATTTAAAAATATGCTTATTAGTGGTGCAAATAACCTTTATAACAACTATCCTGAGGTTGATGCACTTAATGTTTTCCCTGTCCCAGATGGTGATACAGGAATGAATATGAATTTAACTATGACAAGTGGTGCTAAAGAAATTAGCAATCGTAGTGATTCAAATATATACCAAATTACTAAAGCTTTTTCTAGAGCTTTACTTTTTGGTGCAAGAGGAAATAGTGGTGTTATTACTTCTCAATTCTTTAGAGGAATTGCTGAAGGTATGCTTGATAAAGAAGAAGTTGATATTTTTGGATTAGCTGAAGCTTTTGAAAGTGGTAGAAAATTTGCTTATAAAGGTGTTATTAAACCTGTTGAAGGTACAATTTTAACTGTTATTCGTGAATCAAGTGATAAATTATCAAGCAAAGCAAAAGCTCATATGAGTATTGAAGAAGGCTTTAAAATTTTACTTGATGAAGCAAAAGCATCATTAGAAAGAACACCAAATTTATTACCAGTTTTAAAAGAAGTTGGTGTTGTTGATAGTGGTGGAGCTGGACTTGTTAAGATCTTAGAAGGTATGAATAATGCTCTTTTAGGAAA
This sequence comes from Phocaeicola dorei, assembly GCA_963632375.1. Taxonomy (GTDB): domain Bacteria; phylum Bacillota_I; class Bacilli_A; order RFN20; family CAG-826; genus Onthovivens. Next base: position 1,071 of record CAVGUB010000036.1, read on the forward strand.
TTTTGTTGAAAGAAATGAAGCTACTGTAAGTGAACCACAAGTTGAAGCTGCTCAAACTAAATTTGAAAGTGAAGATAATTTCGGTTATTGCACTGAATTTATTATGAAACTTGGTCCAGAAGATAGTAAAAAAACATTTAATAAAAATAGATTTACTAATGTTTTAAGTGCACATGGTAATTCTTTAGTTGTTGTTCAAGATGAAGATATTGTTAAAGTTCATGTTCATACTTTAAAACCAGGTGATATTTTTAATTATGCTCAACAATTTGGTGAATTTATTAAGTTAAAATGTGAAAATATGTCAGAACAACATCATGAAATTTTACTTAATGAAGGTAAAAATGAAAATGGTGATAAGATGGCTGCTGCTCAATTAAAGAGTGCTCCATTAGCTGCTCCAAAAGAAAAACAAGAAAAGAAAAAAGACTTCGCTTTAATTGCTACAAGTAGTGGTAAAGGTATTGATGAATTATTCCATCAAGTTGGAGTTGAATATATCGTTAGTGGTGGACAAACTATGAATCCATCAACAAATGATTTTTTAAGTGCTATTGAAAAAGCAAATGCTAAAGTTGTTTATATTTTCCCTAATAATGGAAATATTATTATGGCAGCAAATCAAGCTAAAGATGTTTTAGAAGGAAAGGTTGATGTTTTTGTTATTCCTACTAAAACAATTATGCAAGGTGTTGTTAGTGCTATGAATTTTAACCCAGATTTATCTAAAGAAGATAATTTTGAAGTTATGAATGAAGCAGTTAGTACTGTTAAATCAGGAGCTGTTACATTTGCTATTAAAGATACTGAAATGAATGGTGTTAATATTAAAAAGGATGAATTTATGTCTATTGTTGAAACAAAAGATATTAAAGCTTGTAATCCTGATAAAATTGAAGCATTATTCTCTTTACTTGAATATTTAATTGATGATGATAGCGCTGTTTGTACTATTTTAACCGGTGATGATGTCACTGAAGAAGATACAAGCAAAATTAAAGAAAGATTTACAAAAAAATACAATTTAATAGATTTAGATATTAGAGAAGGAAACCAACCTGTTTATAGTTTTATTTTAGGAGTTGAATAAAAATGAATATTGTCGTTGATATGATGGGAAGTGACAATGGTAGTAAAGTTACTGTTGGAGCAATCAAAGAATATTTAAAAGATCATAATGATATAAATTTTATTTGTGTTGGTAACGAGGAAGAATTAAAAGAGTTAGAAAATACAAAGAATGTTAAACTTGTATATTCTAAAACTGTTTGTAAAATGGATGAAGATCCACTTGATGCAATGAGAAAAACTGATTCTTCATTAGTTATGGCTGCTAATGAATTAATGAAAAATGATTATGATGCATTAATTTCAGCAGGTGGAACTGCATCAGTTTTAACTGTTGCTACTTTTAAAGTTAAAAGATTACCTAATGTTAAAAGACCTGGTCTTTTAACAAGTTTTCCTACTTATATTAAAGGCAAAAAAATGACTGTTTGTGATTTAGGTGCTAATACTATAAATACAGCAGAAGAATTAGAACAATTTGCAGTTATGTCTAATATTTTTTATAAACATGTCTATAAAGTAGAACATCCTGCAATTTATCAACTTAATGTTGGTACTGAAGAAGAAAAAGGAAAAGAAGAAAATAAAGCTGCTTATCAACTTTTAAAAAATAATCCTAATTTAAATTTTAAAGGTAATATGGAAGCAAGAGAAGCAATGAAAGGTGAAGCTGATTGTTTAATTACAGATGGTTTCTCTGGAAATATATTTTTAAAATCAACTGAAGGATGTGCAAAAGTCATGTCCCAAATGTTAAAAGAAGGCTTTAAAACTAATTTATTTACAAAATTAGGTTATTTATTATCTAAAAAAGGTGTAGATGAATTAAAAAATAGAATGGATTATAAAAACGTTGGTGGCGCAATGTTAGTTGGCGTTAATAAAATTGTTGTTAAAGCTCATGGATCAAGTGATGTTAGAAGCTTTTTAAGTGCAATTAATTTAACAAAAACATTAGTAGAATCAAACGTTATTGAAGAATTTAAAAAACAATTATAGAAATGAAAGATTTAAAAGAATTTTTTACTAAATACAATATTAAACCAAAAGATATTGAATTATATGATTTAGCATTCACTCATTCTTCATTTAATAGTGATGCAAAAACTAGTCATCATGATTATGAAAGACTAGAATTTTTAGGTGACTCAGTATTATCGTTTGTTGTTGCTACTCAATTATTTTTGCTCCATCCTGAAATGAGAGAAGGAGATTTAACTAAAGCTAAATCATATCTTGTTCAATCAAAATCTTTAGCAAATCACGCAAGAAAAGAAGGTTTTACTGAATTTATTAAAATTGGTCATTCTATTAATGCTGAACAACTTTTTAATACAAATTCTATTTTAGAAGATGTTTTTGAAGCAGTAATTGGAGCTATTTATTTAGATCAAGGAATTGATTTTGTTTCAAAGTTAATTATTTCTATTTTTATTGATGAAATTAAGAATTTTACTTTAGAAGAAATGCAAGATTATAAATCATTACTTCAAGAAGCAATGCAAGCTGAATATAGACAATCAGTTAAATATAAAGTTATAGATGAAAAAGGTCCTCCACATAATAAAACTTTCTATGTAGAAGTTTCTTTTAATGGATTAGTTTTAGGAACTGGCGAAGGAAGTAGTAAGAAAGAAGCAGAACAAAATGCTGCTCATTGCGCATTAAATAAAAAGGCAACATTATAATTATGGGTTTATTTAAATTTTTAAAAGAAAAATTTTCAAAGAAAGATGATAAAGTTCAAATTTATGATTCTGGATTAAAAGAAAGTAGAGATGCTTTTACTAAAAGATTAAATTCTTTATCAAAAAAGTATAAAAAGATTAATCAAGAATACTTCGATGAGGTCGAAGAAATTTTAATATCTTCTGATTGTGGTGTAAATTTTACTTTTAAGTGTTTAGAAGAACTTGGAGATATTATTAAAAAAGAAAAGATTGAGGATATCGATACTGTTAATGAAAAATTATTTGAAATAATTTTTGAATTTTATAGTAAAGATTTACCTGAAAATAATGAATTATTATTTAAAAATAAACCAGAAGTAGTATTAATTTGTGGGGTTAATGGAGTTGGTAAAACTACATCCATTGCTAAATTAGCACATTTTTATATTGAAAAAGGTAAGAAAGTTTTACTTGTTGCAGGTGATACTTTTAGAGCAGGTGCTAAAGAACAATTAACTTATTGGGCAGATAAAATTGGTGCTGATATTGTAGTTGGAAAAGAAAATGAAGATCCTGCAAGTGTTTGCTATAGTGCATTAATTAATGATAAAGTTAAAGAATATGATTTAATTTTAATTGATACAGCAGGTAGACTTCAAAACAAGAAAAATTTAATGAATGAGCTTGAAAAAATTAAACGTATTATTTCAAAAGCAAATTTAGAATTAGAAGAAACATTTTTAGTTATTGATGCAACAACTGGTCAAAATGGGGTTATCCAAGCAAGAGAATTTAAAGAAATTCTTCCTATTAGTGGAATTATTATTACTAAAATGGATGGAACTAGTAAAGGTGGAGTTATTTTATCAATTAAAAATGAACTTAATATTCCTGTTAGATTCATTGGTCTTGGTGAAAAAATGGATGATTTTTTACCATTTGATTTAGAAAAATTTATTTATGGACTTATTCAAAATGAAGAATGAATTAGATGAATTTAATTTAATGAATGAATTATATGATTTATATGGTTCATTATTAACTGAAAAACAAAAATCTGTATTTGAAAATTATTATTTTTTTAATCTTTCTTTACAAGAAATTGCAGATAATTTAAATATTTCAAAAGCTGGTGTTCTTGACAATTTAGAACACGCTAAAAAGAATTTATTAAATTATGAAGAATGTTTAAAATTTAATGAAAAAATATTAGAAATTGAAAAAAAAGATATTAATTCTTCCATTAAAGAAGAAATAATTGATATATTAAGGAGATAGATATGTTTGATACATTAGGCGAAAAATTTTCAAAGATTATTAAAAGAATTAAAGGTGAACATAAATTAACTGAATCAAACATTGATTCTATTTTAAAAGATATTAGAATTGCTCTTTTAGAAGCTGATGTTAATTACAAAGTAGTTAAGGAATTTTTAGCAAAAATCAAAGAAAAATGTTTAGGAGAAGAAGTTATTAATGAACTCAATCCTTCTGAAATGGTTGTTAAAATTGTTAAAGATGAATTAATTGAACTTTTAGGTAGTGATAAAACTGAAATTACTTATCAAAAAAATGGTCCAACAACTATTATGCTTGTTGGCTTACAAGGTAGTGGTAAAACAACAACTGCAAGTAAACTTGCATATTTAATGAAAAATAAATTAAATAAAAAAGTTTTACTTGTTGCATGTGATGTCTATAGATTAGCTGCTATTGAACAATTAAAAGAATTAGGTAAATCAATTGATGTTGAAGTTTATTCTTTAGGAACTGAAGCAAATCCTGTTGATATTGCTTCAAAAGCTTACGAAAAAGCAAGAAAAGAAAATTTTGATGTTGTAATTATTGATACTGCAGGTCGTTTATCAATCGATGAAGCATTAATGGAAGAACTTAAAAACATTAAAGCTAGTGTAGAAATTAATGAAACTTTACTTGTTGTTGATGCAATGAGTGGTCAAGAAGCTTGTAATGTTGCAAATGCATTTAATGAAAAAGTTCCATTAACTGGTTTCATTATGACTAAGTTTGATGGTGATACAAGAGGTGGTGCTGCTTTAAGTATTAGGGCATTAACTAATGTCCCAATCAAATTCATTGGTGTTGGTGAAAAAGTTAGTGATTTAAATATTTTCTATCCTGAAAGAATGGCTGACAGAATTTTAGGAATGGGTGATATTTTAACTTTTGTTGATAAAGTTACTGAAAATATTGATGAAAAAGAGGCAAAAAAAGCAGCCAACAAAATGCTTGAAGGCCGCTTTACATTAGATGATATGCTTGATCAAATGAAACAAATTAAAAAACTTGGATCAATGCAAGGTCTTTTAAAATTAATTCCTGGAATGCCAAAAATTACTGATGAGCAACAAGAATTAATGGAAAAAGAAATGAAAAATTTTGAAGTTATTTGCCAATCAATGACTCCTGAAGAAAGGGCAAATCCAGCAATCTTAAAGAATTCAAGAAAAGTAAGAATTGCAAAAGGTTGTGGAAAAACAAATGCTGATATTAATAAATTACTTAAAAAATATGAACAAATGAATGTGATGGCAAAACAACTTAAGAATAATAAAGGAAAATTTGGAGGATTTAATGGAAACTTCCCTGGAGGAAATTTCCCTAAATTCTAATCATCCTTTTTATCTTTCTTATTTTTATCTATAAATTTATGACCTTTTAAAATGGCATCTATTTCCCATTTTCCAAGTTGGTCAGTTTCAAGTTCACTAAGAAGTTCAATTTCTTCTGGTGTGAAATTATAATTTTTTAATAAATCCTTACGGTAATACATTGTATATTGTAAGGATTTTTTCTTATTGTATTTTTTAATAGCTTCATGATTTCCAGAATATAAAATATCAGGTATTTTTTTACCTTCAAAATCATAAGGTTCAGTGTATTGAGGATATTCTAATAAATTGTTATTAAATGATTCTTCTTTAATTGAATCACTATTAATAACTCCAGGGATTAATCTAGTAATAGCATCAATTAAAACAAAACAAGCAGTTTCTCCACCTGTTAAAATATAATCACCAATTGAAATTTCTTCATCAAAATAATCATAAACTCTTTCGTCAATACCTTCATAATGACCACATAAAATAATAATTTCTTCATATTTAGAAACTATTTCTTGAGCTTTCTTTTGATTAAATGTTTGTCCTCTTGGAGAAGTGATTAATTTTAAAGTACCTTCTTTGCTGTTTGCTTTTAATGCATCGACGATTGGTTGGCATTTCATAATTAATCCAGCACCACCTCCAACAGGAGGAGTATCTGTTCTATGATATTTATCTTTTGTGTAATCTCTGATATTTATAATTTCAATTTCTACAAGCTTTTTTTCAATAGCTCGTTTCATAATTGAATTATTCAAAAATGAATCAAAAATATCAGTAAAAGTAGTTAAAATTTTAATTTTCATCAAATAATCCCTCGATTGTATGAATGATTACCTTTTTATTTTCTAAAGATACATCTTTAACAAAAAAATCATTAAATGGTACATTAACAGTCTTTTTATTTTCTTTTTCAATACTAAAATTAATAATTCCAGTGTAATCTAAAACCTTAACTATTTTTCCTAAATAGTTATTTGATTCATCAAAGCATTCTAAAGAAACAAGATCTGTATAAAAGAATTCATCTTTTCTTAAATCTTTAGAATCTTTTATAACTAATAAATCTTTCTTTAATAATTTTTCAACATCTTCTCTAGAATTAATTTCTTTTAATTTTAAAATATCGATATTTTTTTCTTTTTCTCGACAATATTCTACATGGACTTCACTTTTTAATTCATCATCTATAATGAGTACACTATTCTTTTTATATCTTAAATCTTTATTGGTAGAAGTAGTGTATACTTTCATTTCTCCTTTAAGTCCAACAGGAGCTAATATATTTGCAACTTTTAAATATTCCATAACCATTATTATACAAAAAAAGGAGTTAAATTACTCCTTATTTTCACCAAAAGATTCAAATTTAACATGAACTCTTTTGTTTTCTAATTTACCTGCAACTGCAACGATTTCTCTAATTGCATTAGCAACGCAACCTTTTTTTCCAATCATCTTTGCAATATCTTCATTTTCAGAACAAATTAATAAAGTAACATTCTTAGAATTTTCTTCTTTTAATTCTCTGATTAAGATTGCATCAGGATTAGAAACAAACGCATCACAGATAGTATGGATGAGCGCGCTATAATCCATTACTATTCTCCTTTTTTAGCTTTTGGGGATGCTGTTTTAGCAATTTTTCCTTCTTTTTTAACTTCAGGTTTTGCTTCTTTAGCTTTTTTAATTAAACCTTTTGCTTCTAAGATAGCTTTAACTGTACCACTATATTGAGCACCGTTATTTAAACATTTAATTGTTTCTTCTTCGTTTAATTCAGCACTTGCGATACCTTTAGCTGGATTATATTGTCCTAACCAAGAAATATATCTTCCATCTCTAGCATATTTGTGATCTGCACAAACAATTCTATAAATAGGTTCTTTATGTCTACCGACTCTTGCTAATCTAATTTTAATCATGATAATTCTCCTTTAAACCTTGATAATTATATCAAAAATATTTTAAGTGTCAAGTATTTTTACTTAACAGTTTGCGAATTTCTTATATAAATATTTTATTAACAAAGCATATGATATTTTTGCAACTTTTTCAAAAAGTATTTGATTTACATACTTGTTTTTAGTAAAATATTTAAGCATATTTTTGTGCTATAGGTGTTCCGCTTTGAAAATATTCATATGAACATCAAGAAAATGAAATGAAGGAGTAGAAAGATGAATAAAAATTTAGTCAAAGAAGTTACTGCTGCTCAATTAAAGAAAGACTTACCAGAATTCAATAGTGGTGACACTGTTAGAGTTTCAGTTAAGATTACTGAAAATGGAAAGTCAAGAATCCAAGTCTTCGAAGGTGTTGTTATGTGTAGAAGAGGTGGAGGAATTGGAGAAACTTTCACTGTTAGAAAAATTTCTAGTGGTGTTGGTGTCGAAAGAATTTTCCCATTACATGCACCAAACGTCGCAAAAATCGAAGTCGTTAAGAAAGGTAAAGTTAGAAGAAATAAAATTAACTACCTTAGATCAAGAAGTGGTAAATCAGCAAGAATCAAACAAGTTCTCTAGTTTATTCTTGAAAAGGAGCATTCTTAATTGGATGCTCTTTTTATTTATTAAATATGATAAAATAATAAAGATTTAGAAATTTTTAGAATTTATATAAAGGAGATGAATTAGGATGAGTAATGAAAAATTAGATAAAGTAAATATTAACTGGTTTCCAGGACATATGAAAAAAGCTAGTAACTTAATTGAAGAAAAAGCTAAATATATTGATTTTTTTATTTATATTTTAGATGCTAGAACTATTAATT
>CAVGUB010000037.1:0-5024 GCA_963632375.1 Phocaeicola dorei
ATATAAATATAATTTATATATAATTTAGTCATAATTTTTAAGACATTTTTAAGGATTGTTGTACAAGAAAATTTAATTTTATATTTACATCCATTTTATATAAGGGGAAATTATTTGATGGTTTATTTATAGTTAAAATTAGTAATTACTATTTATCTTTATAATATGTGATAAAAAATTATCATTTTATTTGAGAGTTATGCGTATTTAATTTAAAATATTGAGCGAAATAAGGAATATTCTTTGGAGATTATAAAAATGAATGAATTAGTTATTAAAAATTTACATGTTTCAGTAGATGATGTAGAAATTTTAAAAGGCGTTAATTTAACTATTAAAAAAGGTGAAATTGTTGCATTACTTGGTCCAAATGGACATGGAAAATCAACCTTACTTGCAGCAATTATGGGAAATCCAAGATATAAAGTAACTGAAGGATCAATTACTTTAGATGGAGAAGATGTTTTGAAAATGGAGGTAGATGAAAGAAGTCGCAAAGGACTTTTTTTAGCATTCCAAAATCCTAGTGAAATTCAAGGAGTTGTTACTGCAGATTTCTATAAAAGTGCAATTAATGTTAGACGTGAAAAGAAAGTTAATTTATATGAATTCTATAAAATGATTCAAAAGGCAAGTGATGAAGTTAAACTTCCTTTTGATATGGTTAATAGACATTTAAACGATGGATTTTCAGGAGGAGAGAAAAAACGTAATGAAATTCTCCAAATGTTACTTTTAAAACCAGATCTTGCAATGCTTGATGAAATTGATTCAGGATTAGATGTTGACGCAATTAATACTGTTAGTGAAGTTATTAATAAAGAATTTAAAGAAAATAATACTTCTTTTTTAGTAATTTCTCATTATGCTAGACTTTTTACACTTATTCATCCAACTCGTGCTGCAATTATGATTAATGGAAAAATTGTAGTAGACGCTGATTCTTCTTTAATTACTCGTATTGATAAAGAAGGTTATGAATGGATTGAAAAAGAATTAGGTATTAAAATTAAAAAAGAAGAAAATACTAAACCAATGAATAAAGTTAGTATTGGAAGTTGTGCTACTAAAGAATTATTAAAGGAAAGTAAGTAATATGTATAAAGATTTATTACATTTAAATACTCCTCATATAATGAATAAAGATAATAATACTAGAGAAATAATTGAATTAATTAATGATAGTGAAGACTTTGAAATTAAAAGTAATTACCAAGAAATTACATTAATTAATGATAAAAATACTAAAGAAATTAATATTAAAGTATTAGAAAATAGTAATGTAGTTATTACATCTTTAATTAATTTAAATAATAATTTTAATATTAATATTTCTTTAGAATCTAATTCTAATATTGAACTTTATCTTGGAGATATTGCATCTTCTAATTCAAATATTGTTATTAATAGTGATTTAAATAACGAAAATAGTAATTCAAATATCTTTATTGCATCTTTTGCAGGTAAAGACACTTATAAAAAATATAGTGTTAATTCAATCCATAATTCTAGATTTAGTAATTCTAAAGTTAAATTTAATGGAGTTAGTAAAGAAAATGGAAATATTAAAGTAGACGCTATTTCTCATATTAAAGAAAATGCATCTAAATCTAATGCATCTCAAGATATTAGAATTACTTTAATTGATGAGACAAGTAAAGGTAGAGGATATCCTATTTTAAAGATTGATAATAACGATATAAAAGCAAATCATGGATGTGCAATTGGAAACGTTAAAGAAGCTGATTTATATTACATTTTGTCTCGTGGAATTAATAAAGAAGACGCTAAAAGATTAATTACTTTAGGATATTTAGTACCTATTACTTCTAAAATGGATGAAGAAAGTAAGAATATATTTATTAACTATATAGGAGAAAAATTATAATGTTAGACGTTAAGAGAATTAGAGAAGATTTCCCTATTTATAAAAACCATTCAAATGATTCTAAACCATTTGTATATTTAGATAATGCTGCTACAACATTTAAACCAAAGTGTGTAATTGATGCATGTTCATATTATTATGAATATGATGGTGCTAATGCACATAGAGGAGATTATGATTTAGCATTCAATGTTGATAAAAAAGTAATGGAAACTAGAAGCAATTTAGCTAAATTTTTAGGTGCAAACCCTGAAGAAATTGTGTTTACAAGTGGAACAAGTATGTCACTTAATCTTGTAGCATTTGGATATGGAGTTAAATATTTAACTTCAAATGATGAAATTTTATTAACTGAAGCAGAACACGCAAGTAATGTTTTACCTTGGTTTAAAGTTGCAGAAATGACAGGTGCTAAAATTAAATATATCCCTCTTGATGAAATTGGAAGATGTTTACCAGAGAATTTAGAAAAAGTTATTACTAAAAATACAAAAGTTGTTTCAATTGCTCAAGTTACTAATGTTTTAGGATTTAAAACTGATATTAAAAAATGTAGTGAAATTGCTCATAAATATGGTGCTATTTTAGTATGTGATGCTGCTCAAAGTGCTCCACACATTAAAATTGATGTTAAAGATTTAGATTGTGATTTTTTAACTTTAAGTGCTCATAAAATGCTAGGCCCTACAGGAATTGGAGCCTTATATGGTAAATTTGATTTATTATGTAAGATGGATCCTTTTATGATGGGAGGAGGAGATAATGCAAGATTTGATATGTGTGGAAATGTTGCGTATTTACAACCTCCTGCAAAATTTGAAGCAGGTACCCAAAATTTAGCAGGTATATATGGATTCAATGAAGCAATTAAATATTTACTTAATATTGGAATGGATAATATTGAAGCACATGAAGAAGAACTTAAAAAATACGCTATTGAAAAATTATCTACATTAGATGATGTTATTATATATAATAAGGATAGTGTTTCAGGAATTATTACTTTTAATGTTAAGGGAGTTTTTCCTCAAGATGAAGCTAGTTTACTAAATTCTAAAGGAATATGTGTAAGAAGTGGAGAACACTGTGCGAAACTTTTAAGAGATTTCTTAAAAGTAGTAGGGACATTAAGATGTTCTTTATATTTATATAATGATAAAGAAGATATTGATTATTTATATAAATGTTTAAAAGAAAAAGGAGATATATTAGATGCTTACTTTAACTGATGAAATGAAAAGAGAGATTATATTAGATCATTATAAATCTCCAAATAATAAGATAGAAAATCCAGAAAGTATTGAAGGATATAAAAAAATCAGAATGGATAGTGATTCATGTATTGATGATTTAACAATCTATTTAAAAATTGAAAATGATGTAATTAAAGATGCTTTCTTTAATGGAGTAGGATGTGCTATTTCAACTGCATCTACTGATATTTTATGTGATATTATTAAAGGAAAGAGTGAGAAAGACGCTTTAGAAATCATTGAAAATTATCACCACATGTTACATGAAGAACCATATAATGAAGAAATTTTAGAAGAATTAAACGCTTTTTCTAATACCTATAAACAAGCTGCAAGAATTAAATGTGCTAGTATTGGAAGTATAGGAATTGATAAAATTATAGAAGGTAAAGAAGATGAAAATTAATGATAAAGATTTAAATCTTGATTATTCTAAATATGATTTTAAAGATGATGTAGATAGTATTTATTCTACAGGTGTTGGATTAAATGAAGAAGTTATTAGAGAAATCTCAAAAGCTAAAGAAGAACCTGAATGGATGCTTAATTTTAGACTTGATGCGTATCATAAATTCTTAAAATTACCTTATCCAAGTTTTGGACCAGACACTACTAATTTAGATTTTAATTCTTATACTTATTTTACAAGATACAGTAAAAAAGAAGAAAGAAGTTGGGAAGAAGTTCCAGAAACTATTAAAGATACTTTCAAGAAATTAGGTATTCCTGAAGCTGAAAGTAAGTATTTAAGTGGAGCTGCTACTCAATATGAATCTGAAATGGTTTATCACAATATGTTAAAAGAAGTAGAAGAAAAAGGAGTTATCTTTTTATCTACTGATATGGCATTAAAATTATATCCAGATTTAGTTAAAAAATATTTTGGAACAGTCGTTAATGTTGCAGATAATAAATATAGTGCATTAAATGGGGCTGTTTGGAGTGGAGGAAGTTTTATTTATGTTCCTAAAAATGTAAAGTTAGAAAAACCTCTCCAATCTTATTTTAGAATTAATAACGAAAAAACAGGTCAATTTGAAAGAACTTTAATTATTGTAGATGAAGGAAGTGATATCCACTATGTTGAAGGATGTACTGCTCCAATTTATAGTAAAGAAAGTTTACATGCTGCAGTAGTTGAAATTATTATTCATAAAAATGCAAGATGCCGATATTCAACAGTTCAAAACTGGTCTAATAATATCGTTAATTTAGTTACTAAACGTGCATTATGCAAAGAAAATGCAGTTATGGAATGGATTGATGGAAATATTGGAAGTCAAATCAATATGAAATATCCAGGATGTATTTTAGAAGGTGATAATTCTAAAGGATTATGTGTTTCAATTGCAGTTGCAGGTAAAGGACAATTTCAAGATGCAGGAAGTAGAATGATCCATATTGGAAAAAATACTACTTCATCAATTATTTCAAAATCTATCGTTAAAGATGGAGGAATTTCAAATTATAGAGGTACTTGTAGAATTAAAGAAAGTGCGGTTAATTCAAGAAGCCACATTGAATGTGATACTTTAATTTTAGATGATAAATCTAAATCTGATACAATTCCAAAGAATGAAGTTTTAAATAATTCATCATTTTTAGAACATGAAGCTACTGTTAGTAAGATTGATGAAGACGAATTATTTTATCTTATGAGTAGAGGCATTTCTAAAAAAGACGCTACTCAAATGATTGTTATGGGATTTATTGAACCATTTTCAAAAGAATTACCAATGGAATACGCAGTTGAATTAAATCAACTTATTAAATTAGATATGGATGGAAGTGTAGGTTAAAACCTACACTTTTTTCTTTACCACTATTTAAAAGTGGTAAAGATAGTGGTAAAGATGTCATAGCACAAGTGGTAAAGATAAAAC
>CAVGUB010000037.1:5034-5460 GCA_963632375.1 Phocaeicola dorei
GTAGGTTAAAACCTACACTTTTTATATATATAAATCTTCTTATGCAGTAAAAAAAGTGCATAAGTAAGTGCATAAGTGATTATTACATTAGTGCATAAGTAGAAATACGATAAATATCGGATTTTTTGTTTTTTAATATAAAAATGTTATTAAAATGAAAATTAAAACTGCATAAGTAAGTGCATAAGTAATTGTTTTTAAAGTGCATAAGTAGTAAAATGTAATAGAGGTAAAAAAATGAAATATATAAAAGATTTAAATAATGTAGATTCTATAGAAAATTATGAATATGAATTTAAACTAAAATTGGATAACAAACCTGAAAGAATAGAAAAATGGGCAAAAACAATTGTTGGATTTGCAAATTCTCATAGTGGTTTTTTACTAGTTGGGGTTACTGATGATGGAATTGCTGTTGGTTTAGAT
>CAVGUB010000038.1:0-6543 GCA_963632375.1 Phocaeicola dorei
ATAATTAGGTTATTTCTTAAAGGAGTCGTTATGAGTGCTGAAATTTATTCAATCGAGAAAAAGAATTATTATAAATCTGCTAATATTGTAGCAGTTATAGGAGGAATCATTTGTGCATTATTTGTAAATGTCCCAATTGGTTTATTCTCTTCATATAATACTTTATATTGCATTTATAGATCATTATATACTAATGCAACTGAAACAACTACAGGTCAAGAAGTTATTTCAATGAACCTTTTATTTACACAATGTCAAGATACATGGAATTTCTTTATTATTGCATTAATTGTTTTTATTGCACTTGTTGTAATTTATTTAATTGTTATTGGTAGTTTATATTTAAGTGCATATTTTAAAGCTAATAGAAATAAGTAATTTAACACCCTTTATGGGTGTTTTTTTAATGCAATTTTAATAAAATTACTTTAACAAAATTTTTGTCAATTTTCTTTAAAAAATATTAAAAATATGCTTAATTTTTATTAAAATTTTTATATAATATATAAGTATGGAAAAAAGTGGTGTTAAAAAATATGATTGCATTTTTGTAGGAGCAGGTCCTGCAGGAATTTATGGAGCTTATGAGCTCGTTAAGTTAAACAAAAATTTAAAGATTTTATTAATAGATAAAGGACACGATATTTATCATAGAAATTGTCCTATTTTAAATGGAAAAATTAAACAATGTCCAAAAGATATATATGGTAATAGTGGATGCTATCCAGCATGTTCAATGACAAGTGGATTTGGTGGATGTGGTGCTTTTAGTGATGGAAAGTTCAATATTACTAATGAATTTGGTGGATGGATGAGTGATTGGATTTCAAAAGATGAAGTTATTTCATTAATTAAATATGTCGATGAAATCAATTTAGCTCATGGCGCTCCACATAATTTAACAGATCCTAATACTAAAGAAGTTTTAGAAATTGAAAAGAAAGGATTAGCTGTTGGATTAAAACTTTTAAGAAGTGAAGTTAGACATTTAGGTACAGAAGTTAATTTAAAAATTTTAGAATCAATATATGAAGAATTAAAACCTAATATTGATATGATTTTTAAATGTGAAATTGCTGATTTAATTGTTGAAAATGATGTAATTAAAGGTGTTGTTGATAGTAAAGGTAATGAATATTTAAGTGACAATGTTGTTTTAAGTGTTGGAAGACCTGGAAGTAGTTGGTTAAGTAAAACTGCTCAAAAACACAAAATTAAAGTTACTAACAATAGAGTTGATATTGGTGTTAGAGTAGAAACTAACGATTTAATTATGGAAGAAATCAACAAATACTTATATGAAGGAAAGTTTGTTTATAATACAAGTGTTGGTACAACTGTTAGAACATTCTGTTCAAATCCTTCAGGACATGTAGTTGTTGAAAATAATAATGGTACAATTACTGCAAATGGTCATGCTTATAATGATCCAAAACTCGGTAGTAATAATACTAACTTTGCTTTACTTGTTTCACATAGATTTACTGAACCATTTAAAGACGCTAATGGATATGCATATGATGTTAGTGCTTTAGCAAATAAGTTAAGTGATGGAAGTGTTATTGTTCAAAGATATGGTGATATTGTTAAAGGAAGAAGAAGTACTCAAAAAAGAATTGATGAAGGCTTTGTTACTCCAACTTTAAAAGAAGCAATTCCAGGTGATTTAGGACTTGTTTTACCATATAAAACAATGCGTTCTTTAATTGAAATGATTGAAGCATTAGATCATGTTACTCCAGGTATTGCAAATGGTCATACATTACTTTATGGTGTAGAAGCTAAATTCTATAGTGATAGAATTGATTGTGATAATAATTTTGAAACTAAAATTAAGGGATTATTTGTAGCAGGAGATGGAGCTGGTATTACTCGTGGACTTGCTCAAGCTGGTGCAAATGGTGTTCATATTGCAAGAACAATTGCAAAAAGGAAAGAATAGATATGAACATATTAAGTGGATTTAGAGTTATTTTTTACCAAATGAATGGTAATGAAATCGCAGAACTCATCATGATGATTTTATTACTTGTTGGTTTAAATATTTTTCTTTACTTCTTTATTAAAAGAAAAATTGTTTATATTTCATCAATTGTTGGTTCATCTCTTATTTTACTTGCATATATTTTAGAATTAAATACAACAGTTTATGTCTTGTTATTTTTAATGTTAATATTATTATTTATTGGAATTATGGCAAATTTAGCTGAATTTAGAGCTTTATTTGCTAATAAAGCTACTCAAAAATTAAATAATAAAGTTAATAAAGGAATTAATAAGAAGAAAAAAGGTAAAGGCGTTTCTAAAATTTATGATCATAATGAACTTTATGAAAAATTAAATGAATGTGTTGAATATTGTTCTAAAAATAAAATTGGTGCATTAATTACTATTGAAAGAAACGATGATTTAAGTAATATTATGAAAAATGGTACAATTCTTAATTGTCCAGTTTCTCCTGAATTACTTGAAACTATTTTCTATCCAGGAAGTAGATTACATGATGGTGCAGTTATTATTAAAGATGATATGATTGTTGCAGCAAGTGTTTATTATACCCCTACTACTAAAACTTTAAGTGGTAAATATGGTTCACGTCATAGAGCAGCACTTGGTATTTCTGAAATTTGTGATGCTGTTACAATTATTGTTAGTGAAGAAACTGGAAGAATTTCTATTGCATTTAATGGAGAACTTAATAGTTATTCACCAGATTATTTCTTAAGAGCGTTAATTAATACAATGAATTTTATTGTTACTGAACCTAGTGAAGAAGCAAAAAAGAATGATTAATGAAAAAAGAAAATTAGAATACTATAACTATATATTAAAAATTTTAGCAATGTGTAAACTTGCTAAATTTTTTAATGATATAGATAAAATAGAAGAAATTGAAAAAACTGCAATGGATATGTTAAATAATTTTGAAAATTGTAATTTTAATAAAATTAATTTCTTTTCAAAAGAAGAAGTAGTAACTCCTGCAGTTGGATATATTCTTTTAATTAAAAATGAAAATGATGAATATTTATTTAAGAAAAATAAAGATGAATTAGAGGCTTTGTTTAATCCATTTGAAATATTAAAATCAATGGATGAAAATATAAATGAATATTTAAAAAATAATAATCTTGAAATTGATAAAGATTATGAAGTTAAAGGAATTATAAATGAAATTCCTTTAAAGGATGAAGGAAGTAAAATTAATAATTATTTTAGTACTCCAATGTACTTATTTATTTTAACTTCTCAAATTAAAAGTTATAATATGGATAGTGATTTTATTTTTATAAAAAAGAGTGATATTAAAGATACTAAACTTTTTAGTAAAAGTGAAATTATTAAATTTATTGATATTTCAATAAATGATAAATTTTTTAAAGAATAAGGAGATAAAAAGATGTCAACACATATTAATGATAACGCTCATTTTGCAAAAACTGTTTTAATGCCTGGAGATCCATTACGTGCTAAATTTATTGCTGAAAATTATTTAGTAGATTATGAAGAAGTCACTAGTGTTAGAGGAATTTTAGGTTTTACTGGTCATACAAAAGAAGGTAAAGAAATTTCTATTATGGCAAGTGGAATGGGTGTTCCTTCAATTGGTATTTATAGTTATGAATTATTTGCTTTTTATGGAGTAGAAAATATTATTAGAATTGGTACATGTGGTGCATATCAACCAGAATGTAAAGTTGGTGATGTTATTATTGGAACAAGTGCATGTAGTAGTTCAAATTATGCTTATCAATTTGATTTAAAAGGTGGAGTTATTGCACCTTGTAGTGATTTTGGTTTAACTTTAAAAGCATATGAAAATGCTAAAAAATTAAATATTCCAGTTCATGTTGGTCCAATTTTTTCTAGCGATGTTTTCTATGATATGGATAAAGATTATTGGAAAAAATATCAAGCTTTAGGAGTTTTAGGTGTTGAAATGGAAAGTTATGGTCTTTTCATTAACGCAATGAGATTACATAAAAAAGCACTTTGTATTTTAACTGTTAGTGATTCATTCTGTTATAAAGGAGAATTAACAAAGGAAGAAAGACAAACAAAATTATCAAAAATGTTTGAACTTGCTTTAACTTTAGCTGATTAATTATGAGTAAGGAACAAATAATTATACTTTGTGTATCCATATTTGTAGCGATTTTACTCCTTGTAGCGATTATTTATTTTTTCATTTATCCATTAATTAGAAAAAGATATATGTATCGCAATTTTAAGTTTGTTTATTATAAAAAAATCTATAAAATTACAGAATATAATGATTATTTACTTGTAAATAATGTTAATTTAAGAAGTAATGAAGATTTAATTATTTCTAAAATTGATCATATTATGGTTGGTAAAAAATATATTTATATTATTAAAGATAAGTTTTATAGAGGCGCGATAAACGGTAATAGAGAAGATAATACTTGGTTATTTTTTGATTCAAAAAACAATAAAAAAGAAATTACTAATCCAATGAAGAAGAATGAAGAAAGGGTTAAAAATCTTTGTGCGTTAACTCGAATTGATCAAAAATTATGTATTTCAATAGTTTTAATTAATGATGATTGTGTAATTAAAGATCCAAAATCTTTATATTCTAATAATTCATTTATTATTTCTAATAAAGGATTAAATAAATTAATAAAAAGTATTGAAAAAAGAGATATTAAACCTCTTGATCAAGTATCATCTGAACAAGCGATAAACGAAATATATCGAATATATGGAAGAGGAAGGGATAACAATGATTAAAGATATTTATAACCGTTTTAAAGAAAACTTCTATATGACTTTTATGTATAGTAGTTTCTTAATTTTTATATTTTTAATTGTATATATTCTTCTTTATATGCTTTTAAGTATAATGCCATTAACAAATATATTTTCATTTCTTTTATTCTTAATTATTGCAACATTTTTAATTGGATTTATTACTCCTAGTTTATACAGTTTCTTTGTATGTAATAACTTATTTAATAATAAAGAAGGTATAAATGTTGATTTTAAATTATTCATTGCAAATAGAAAACCTGGTAAAAATAGAGTTATTAAATCTCAATTAAAGGTATTTTCTACCCTAGTTTACAGTATTTTAATTTATTTAGTAATTACTTTATTTGCAATTACTATTATTACTTATATTAATATGGGTGCTAATAATACTAATAGTTTTTATGGATTCTATCTTGAAGTTAATAAGCTTCAAGGAATGAGCGATTATACAGAATATGTTAAAAAGTATAATGAATTATATAATACATATTTAACTTATATAAATCATGATTTAGCGATTGCTGGATTATTTGCATCTTTCCCTGCATTTTATTACTTTGTTCATCATACATTAGTAAGTTTAATGAAATATTATATTGTTAATCAATTGCCGGTTAAAACTGGAGTAAATGAAAGATGCTATAAAATATCATTAAATCATAAAGATGTACATTATTATAAAGATTACTTTAGATTAATGTGGCCTTATTTAATTGGATTTATTGTTATTTTCTGTGGAAGTTATTTACTTTTATTCTATTTAGGAAATGTAGATAATTTATTCATTTTAATATCATCTTCAATTATGATTTCAATGTTTATTTTAATTCCATTTTTGCCTTTAGTATTAAATTTAAATTTATATAAAGTTAAAGATGTAATGCCAATATATGTTAAAGAATATAATGAAGTATTAGTAAAAGAACTTCAAAGAAATAAAGAATTTGAAAGTTTTTTAAAACAAAATGAAGAACAAGCTAAAAAATACCAAGAAACTTTAGATAAATTAAACAAATCATTAAATAAAGATGAAGATGATTCTAAGGATGATGATAAAAAGTTATGAAGCAATTTATTGGTAAAGTATTTACTTTAATTGGCGGACTTGGATTAATTGTTTTAAGCTTAATTTCTGCAGGATTTATTCTTTATGATTTTATTACATCAAAACTTGATATTTTAACTCAAACTGTTTATTTTGATGGATGGATTGCTTTACTTTCAACAGTTTTCTTCATCGTAACTTATTTTTTTATAGCATTTATTGGACTTAAAAATATTTCTATTAATAGATCTAATAAAAAACCTTTGATTGGAATTATAATAGTATTAGTTTTATATATTCTTTATATCATATATATAATGCTTGTTATTAAAGAATTCCAAGATCGTGGACTTTTCATAAATACATTTATTTTTAATATAATATTTGGAATTATATTTATTGCTGGAATTTTTATTGATTTAAATAACTAGAACTTCATAAAAAAATGGAGTTCTTTTTTATTTTTTCTTCTTTACAAGACAAAAAAACTAGTGTATTATATATATACTTTTGAAATACTTTTATACTAATTTATTTTTATTTAATTTTCTAAATTTTATTTTGCAAAAGATGATTATTAAAATTTAATAAAAATTTAAAATTTTAGTTGAAAAATATTTTAAATGTGATAAAATATTAAAGTTATTATTTATGCATTAAATAATGACAAAGAGATCTTTGAAAACTAGATAGATGTACAACAATAAACGTCAATAAATTTA